>NZ_JASATU010000011.1:0-1720 GCF_032906605.1 Leptothoe sp. LEGE 181152 | reverse complement strand
TAGGGTTTGCTGAAAAACTCAATAAAAACCTCAAGGATTATCCGGCAGCCCAGACGTGGTCAGTATTGCCTTGCTGATGATCGAGGGTTTTCAGCCAATCATCGCTTAACGTTGCTGTAAAGGGGCGCACATCTGCCTGATAGCCGCGTAGTAAGCGTATCAACACTATCAACAACAAGACAATAAAACGGCGTAGCCGTTTCTCCAAGTTCATCACCAAACAAGTGATGGCAATCATAGTTTCGGCGGTTTGGGCGAGTTTGACCATGACACGTCCTAGGCCAAATCGTCGTTTCGCCTGACCAAACTTGCCTTCGACAGCGACTCGAACACTCTCATCCTCTCGAACTTGTTGTTGAAGAAGTGCTTGTTGGGTTTCATCGAGCGACGGTCGACCTAAGGGAGGACCACTCAGACGGATACCATGTCGTTTACACCATCTCAAGTTATCGCGTGTGCGATAAATCTGGTCGGCATGCACCGAGGCAGGATAGTGGCCTGTTCGAGTTCGAAAGCGGTCTATCTGAGCAATCAAGTCTTCGGATTCATTGAAGTTATCCCAACTGAGATGGTCGAGAAACACATAGCCCGCCACACAACTGATGGCGAATTTGGCCCCAAATTCGACGGGCGTTCCGACTTTACCGCGCACAATGGGGCGCACATGGGGCTGTGAAATACTCACAATGCGGTCATCAATCCGCCGCTGTTTGTAGTGGTACATGTGCTGTTGTTGGCGATAGACTTCATGAATGACCAATAGCATCTTGTACTCCCGTGGATTCAGCGCCGCGAGCGTGGCTCCTGCCTCGATTAACTGGTCAATGTGGCCCAGGTTTCGTCGCACATAGTTGAGCTGTTGTCGGAGGCCCTTGCGGATCAATTTGCGAGGCTTTTTGCGCCGTTTCACAATCCTGAGGTAGTCTCTGCGGGCGGTTTGACGATACGTTCGGGGCTTCTTCTCTAGACATCCCGCCACTTGTTGATATAATTCATCGATCAGCCGTTCACTGTGTTCCCTGGCCTGGTTCAGCAAATCAAGGTCGGTCGGATAGTGAATATCGGCAGGCGCGCAACTGGCATCCACAATCAACTGCCCTTGATTGCCACTTGATGGCGGTTCCGGTGGATCTGAGTCATCATTGGTCTCTGATCCACTCTCCTGAGGTGAGGGAGTAGTAGTTGGTGGAGCTGGTTCCATGCCCACTTGAACCACGGACTCATTGACCGCTAACACCAGGTCGAGACCAATGCGTTTGCGGAAATGGACCAGCATTGACGCATCAAACGGGGCCTGGTCACTGTACTCATGAAGCCCGAGAAAATATTGCAGATAGGGGTTCTCTCGTATTTGGTCAATCGTCTCTCGGTCGCTGATACCCAGTTTTTCTTTGATAATCAACGCGCCCAACGCCATCCGAAAGCCCTTCGCGGGGGCTCCCATATCCTCACTAAACTGGCTCGAATAGGTCGATTCAAACTCCTCCCAGGGGATCATCTTGGCCAGTTTCACCCAACGGTTCTCCGGCGATAATTTGCCTCCAAACGGCAGATAAAAATCGTGGAAGGATAGCTGGCCGGGTGAAGATTGTCGGTACATTTCCCTGAGTAGGTGCAAGGGTTTTGAGCAGTTTAACCAATTTTTCGTGCACTTAAGCAAATCTCAATAGATTGAAACCCTTGCTGAGTATGAAGGCTAGACTTCAACAGCAAACCCTAT
>NZ_JASATU010000010.1:0-195691 GCF_032906605.1 Leptothoe sp. LEGE 181152 | reverse complement strand
AGCTCTAAAACAGCCCCCATGAACAGATTTTGTCCGTTTGGAACCCTTCAACATCTAAAAAAAGGGGAGGATAACAGTCTCAGATGAGACTCGATTTTTCAGAAGCCTAATAAATAGAGGTGCCCTATATGTACAGTGGTCGATCCAAACTCTTTGGACTTTGGACGGATCGCGCGCGGTGATTCAAGACCTTTTAGACTTTGAGATCGCAATCCATCCATCCCTTTATTCTGTATCAGGGTGCGCTCTCAAATAAGATAACCACTGTTGTCTTTGTTCACTCGTGAGATGGGCTAGTGAGGATACTGAGAAGCATGCTTGTAGCTCTTGACCTATGCGTTTTGGTCCCCAATCTAGTTGTTGTAGCTGCTCAAGGATGTTGACTATGGTGGATAGCGATCTCACCTGTTCTCTAAAAAACCCTGACTTTCCAGAAGCAATGTGATGCCACTAAAAGCTTTTCAACCTGCTGAGGAGACACAAGTAATTTAATACAGAGAGACATGTCTTATAATTTTTCTGGCTTTAGGGCTGAATACAGTCCGTAGAGCTGACGAAGGTTGGCTGTAAACCTTGACTTACAAGGAATATAGGTTTTCGGTAGATAAAGCAGTGACTATATACGGATAAGACTGTCTTAAAAATTGAGACAAACTTACATTTGCTCTAGCCCTAGCGGTTCCAATCACTATCGTTACCAAGACGGTGAAGTGATCGAATACGGAGAATTTTAGAGATTGAGACAAGCAGTTAAGACAGCCCTGCTAACAGGTGAGTCGATACGGATAATGCTGTCTTATTGAGATAAAACTTTCGAGTAATTCTGGCCCTTTGGCCTATAGGTGAGCCGATACGGGGGTTGGTGATGTAGTGCTCAATAAAATTGGCGGGGTTGCTTTTGCTTTGGTGTTGGCATACCGCCAGGTTTTCTTCATTGCGCTGCCATAGCTCGGGTTGTAGCTGTGCCTTGATGCTGCTGGCAATGGGAATTGATGTGGGAATTGGGAAGACCTGGGCCAGAGCAAGGTCAGTTATCCATATGGTATTTACCTGCATTGTTGCGTGCATGAAATCGTGATTTGCTCTTGTAAATAACCATATGAGGGGAGTTCCAACTTTTTGGAATTCTAATAATGATTACTTTTGGGTCAGCTTCATTAGTTTTAATGCCGCGAATTTGTATTCCTACTATTCTCGGGCTGATGCCATCACGAAGAATGTTATCTAAACGTAGAATCTCATCATCAAAATTAATTGCTCCCAGCCCTGAAACTTGATAGGCAATTTCTATGTCGCTATTTGTATCATTTGCTGTCTCGCTAACACCGTAGATAATATCTCCACCAGATGTATTGGCAAAAGATACAATGTCGGCTAGAAATTCTTTTTTGTCACCATCGCTATTTGCTGGCAACTTTTTTTTGTAGTCTAACTGTTTTCCTTCAGGAACTTCATTGTCTACAAGAACTTGTATATCAGAAGATTCAATCAGTTCAATGTTTTTGAAAATCATAAGTTAATGACATCAAGGTTTTCAGGACGGCAAGCACATTAGATGTTAGATAATATGCAGCTAAATACTATCCTGTTAGCCTTCTTTATCAATCATTTCAGCTTTAAAGTGTGAGCACCTTGATGCCTGTAAAAATTGAGACTATGCTGATTCTTGTTTAGCTTGTATCTAGCTTGTTTTGCATAGGAAATGCATATGCTGTTGGTTCAATCTATGGAATAAATCAACTGTGTCTTACCCACCCAATCGTTCGGAGTCTAATCGCTGTCTAAATTTCATCTGGGTCATGCGAATAGCTTCATCATGGGCCTGCTCCAAATCGTCGAGTTCAAAAATAGCCACTAGCTTTTCGCAATACTCAACCATCTCCAATCCCAGCGTCTCAGGAATATAGTTGCGAGCAATGTGCCGCGAACCCGAGACAGGCGCTTCCCAGATTTGTTTGATCTCGCTGGCATCCATACCAAACAGGCCACGATAGACATAGTTAGTCCACTTACCAAATTTGTAGGGACTGTTTCCCCCTTGTTCGGCGACGGCGTAGGCCCAATCCTTTCTGGCTGGCTTACCTGCCTGCCGAGCCACTAGCCATTGCTGAATCCGTTCACTATCCTCGCGGGTGTACGTTTGCTTGAGAAATGTGTAGGCCTCAGCATATAGACCTTCAGCTGCAAACCAGGCCAAAAAGTCGATCAGTCCATTTTTTGCCTTTGCCCGCAGCTTTCCAGGATTCTTTGCCCAGTCGCTGACCAATTCTACCCAGTCAGATGCTTCGATTACCCGATAGGTATTGCCGTCATTTGCCTTGATTTCTGACACCCTAAACTGCTTGCCAGATGGGAGCTTGAGGTAGTTCACCCCTTCGATTTCTGACACCCTATCAGCAAAGGTTTGGGCCGGTACATTGGTATGGCGACTCATGGTGCGATAGCCCACACCAATGGTGGGTCGGTCGGGGCCAAGTCCGTCTGGATCGATGATCACAACCCTGAAGTCGCGATCCTTAAATTTAATGGGGACTACCTGACCAGATTCGAGCATTGTGTGGACTAATAAGTACAAAGGTATTGATTATTGAGAATAGCCCCATTATGGGCTGACTTTTAATCGGGGGGCAGAAATCAAGGCAAGTGGTTTTTGATATTACAGGGTTGGGTAAAGGTGCCGAACTTACGAATTTTAATTTTCTGACACCTTCTAGTGCTTATGCAATAAGTGTTTGAGCCTATTAGCCCTCAGTTTTCTGACACCCTATTCTAAAGCGTTTCTGCTGAGTTTTCTGACACCCTTTAGGCCTTGTTTTGAACTGGTTTCAGCCAATGAGTGGCTAGATTTCTGACACCCTATTTAAAGTTTTTCTACGCTCCAGATAAATTCGGTATTATCCTTACCCTCGCAGGTAAATCGGTATCCATACCGTTCAAAGGCTTCATATTCGAACACTCGTCGAACTGAATTGAACGGCGGGCAAACAAAGCTATAACCCTTGCAAAGTAAGGATTGCACCATGAATGATATGCCTAATTTGACCGTTGAGCGAATGGTTATAGAGTAGGCATCGTACATAGCATTATGGCTGGATGTCTTCGCCCTACTCAGGTTGAAGTAGGATAGCTTTCTGCCGTACCGCTGCCAGATCTGCGATCCTATGGTGTGAGATCAAAACCGTCCACACCATAGGGTCTTCAGTGTTGTATCCACTGCCATATTTTTCTTGTAAGTGCAGACGTCTGCACTTAATTGCACTAATTCACAATTTTATGGTTCAAAATTGCAATACTGATGTATCCTGTCCGGTGTACAGTTGTGCAATTGTGGATTGGGACAATGATTATCGCGATCGCAGCAATTAAAGGAGGCGTTGGCAAAACCACTATTACGTTCTGTCTAGCTGCCACCCTAGCCCATCTGGGCAAAAAAGTTTTATGCATTGATTTAGACCATCAGGGGGATCTGTCCTCCGCTATGGGCGTTGAACGCGACGCTTCATCCCCTGATATTGGTCAAATCCTCTATGCTCCCAAGCGAGATCAGGCTGATCTGATGGCTCAGGGCATTATCGACGTGCAGGGGTGGTGTCACCTGCTTACTCCAGGGATGGATTTAGGTGGATATCAAACTGAAATCGAAAAAGGCTTATCCAGTGAGAGTCGTCTAAGGGATGCCTTGGCTCAGTTTAATAGTATTTATGAGAACTACGATTACGTGCTGCTAGATACTCCTAAAGGGGAAGGTCTATTTACCAAAAATGCTTTAGTTGCCTGTGATGAGGTGTTAGTGCCAGTGCAAACTGAGTACTTTGCTCTGAAGAATATTCCAGAACTATTGCAAATGGTGAGTCAGATTGCTGATCGGGCGAATCCTGATTTGCGAGTTTCCACATTGGTTCCGAACCGCATGAAGTCCACCAGTTTGCATAAGAGCATCCACCAGCAAATTATCGATTGGGATGTGCGTACCCATTTGCCCCATCAAACAGAAGAGTCTTGGACCTCTCCTCCCATTCGAGATTTAACCGTGTACTCAGAGCTATCGGCTCAAGGGGAGTCTCTTTATTCGTACAGCTCTGTGAAAGAAGAACATCGTAAACCGTTTGTTGCGATCGCAGAGTATCTAGAATCCCTACGTAGTTCGTCTAATCTTCTGGAGGTAGAGACCGTTGGCTAAAAAAAGTTTTTCCAGGGTAGCGACTGTTGCTGAGAAAGCCCCCGTACCTCGCAAATTAGCGGTTGTCCCCAAACGTAAGACGACAGATGAAGTTGTCAACTTAGAACGTGTGGACCTGGCCGATCGTGAAAATTGGTTACGGGCACTCGATATTTGTCAGGCCAATAATGCTCAGCCCTTGAATACGCTGTTGCATGAAATTGAAACCTATCAAGGTCAGATTGATCAGGCTCTCCAAACAGCCCAGGCCCAAAGCACCATATATGCCTATGCCATTGGTAGTCGCTTAGATGTAATTGAAGAGAAGCATCTCTATAAGGAGAAAGATTATGATAATCTCACTGCTTTTATTAAAGGTGGTGAAGTGCGTCGACCCAATGGCACGCCTATAACCACACGCCAGGTGTGGGCCTATCGGCGGGTGACTCGTGGCTTAAAAGAGTTCTTGCAAATTGCCGAGTCCATTCGTGATGGCAAGGCATTATCTACTGAACTGGAACAACATCTTAAATCCTTAGGGAAACAGGTCAACAAAGATATTGTTGAGTCCTTTTTAGATTCCTATGCCGATAGTATTGCTGGTGTTCTGGAACTGGGCGTATCCAAGCTAGAACAGGTTTACCGCTTGCCCGAACCTGTTGCGTTAACGGGGTTGCTTGCGGGTAAGTTGCCCCTTGAAGAAGACATCATTGCAGTGCATGAGGTGTCATTTTCTCAACTAAGAAAAGCGATCAGTACCCACGAAAAACAACGTAAAGCTAACAATGGCAAGAAGGCAGTTAGCCAGATTACCAAAGCTGATCGCATGCTAGATAACCTGAACCATGCTGTTGAAGAGTTGGATGCGTTAGTTCTTAGCGATCTACAACTGCAACGATTAAGTGCCCTTAGGGATGCGATTGAACGTATTTTGTCATAGTCTAGGAAATCCTGGTTAATAGTATCCGAAGGTGCAGACGTCTGCACCTGAATGCACTAGTTCACAACTCAGTTTCAGTGCTCTGCCAAGCTGCAAGAAAGTCTAGATAATCTAAGGTATCTGACCAAGTCCAGAGTAATTTGAAGAAGGCTAATTGTTGATCTTTGTTTTCGGCTATGGTGGCTTGTTCGTATATGAGGCGTAGTTTTGAGACGAGTTGGGGTAACTGAGCATCAGTAGCCGCACGTTGTAATGCGTTGCCAGCTTGTTTACGTTGCGTTTTATTCTCGCTAGAGATCAGGTATTGCCATAGTGTATTTATGGCAATAGGATGTCCAGCTTGCAGCTGGCTCAGCTTTTGGGCTAGTCGGAGGCGATTGCGATCGCCCTTTTCTATCCGAGTCACCAGACTGTCAATTTGTTTAGCAATATCAGGCTGGTACTGCTGTTTCTTGCCGCTTCGGTGTTGTAAGCGTCTAGGAGATTGGGAGGATGACTCTCTGTTTATGGGGACGGGATGGTTGGGGTTAAGGTTGACCAGCGCGTCTAATGTCGGTTTATCTTGAGGATTATGGGCTAGTAAGTCTTCTAAAGTTGCTACAGGTAAGGGATGATGGGGAGCAACCTTTGCCAATCGTAGGGCCGCTTTTCGTTTTGCAATAGGTTGTTGACTCCTATGAATAATCTCTTCTAGTGTTTCAATGGCTAAACCATGGCCTGGGGATAGCGTGCCCAAATGACGGGCCATATCCATTTTGAGATAGTCACTACGTGCGGTCGGTAATAACGCTTCAAGGGTTTCGACGGCGACCTGACTCTGTGGATCGTAGCTGCGCCCTAGGCTGTAGGCGGCCATCCATCGATCAAAGAAATCCTGGTTGGGGTCTTGCGCGAACTGGGTAAGCACCTGGGTCACCTGACTCAGATCAGACTCAGCTAAGGCCGCTTTAGCCGCTTCGATCAAGATGGGTGATGTCTTGCGTGTTAAGTTAAAACGCCATGTTATCAGTTGTTGAATGATGCCATGGGCTTTGGGAAACTCAGAATATTCTCCCAAGGCTCTACCGGCAAGTAGCCAGGTGCGATGCTCAAAGAATCCACCACAGTTATCTTGGAAGTCAAGTAAGGCATTAATTAGCGCCGTCTTGTCAGCGTTTTCGATATCACTACGACCTAACCAGAGAAGAATCACGGGTTGCCAGTTTGGTAACACCATGGGTAATTGAGCGTCCTTTGGGGTCGTAAAATATTGCCACCCTTCGATAGCCTGGGCTGCAAAATAATCACGAAATGTACCATGCAGAAAGCCGTAGACTTTTTCACCTGTGGACGTTGCCAGGGGCATTAGCCAACCTAGTTGCATTGCCCGTTCAAACCAGGGAAGTTCTTCGGCTTGCAGGTGTTGAGTGACCAGCGGGAGATTCAGCTGGGTGGTCGAGGCTTTGAGGGTGACAACGGCGAGTTTTGATAGCACCGTATTGATTTGATGCTGTTCTAGCAGCGTCGTGGGTGAGGTGTCTTGCTGCCAGTCATAAAGAGCCGTAACAAACTGTTGGTAGAGCTGGTGTTGTGTGTTGGGAAGGTGTCCGCTATTTCCTAACCGGCAAAGTAAGGCCAGACGTAGGGGATTACGGAGATTGTGGCGAAGACGCTTGTTTTCTGGAAGTGAGAGTTTTTGACACAGGGCTTTTCCTTGTTCAGGCTGGTGGGAAAACCACTGACGAATAAAGTGTTGGATTTGCTGCCGATACTTTTCATAACCCAGCAGTCGGTAAGTGGGCCAATGACCCAAGGTATTTTTGCCTGCATCCCAAAGGTTGAGGCGACAAGTGACGATAATACGCCCATTACTCAGCCAACCCTGTAGTTGATTGGCGAGTTGAGTAATGGCTAAACTGCCATGTTGGTCCATTTCATCTACAGCATCCAGCAGCAGCCAACCATGGCCCTGTTCAATGTGTTCAGCTAGGGCGTTTTGTTGCTCAGGGGGCACTGCTCGCTGGTTTAGGGCAAGTTTAAGCCAGTCTTTTAAGACATAGTCTTCAATCAGTGTGGTTCCTAAACGAGCCAGGGGAATCACAATGGCTAAATCAGAGGTTTGCTGTAGAATCTGCTGTGCCAGCTGTTGTAAGAGTGTGGTTTTACCTGACCCCGGTTCTCCCACAATGGCCAGAGTTTGAATCGTGCTGTTTTGAAGATAAGTCAGCAATTCAGCTGTGTTGATGGTTTCAATATCTGATGGTTGCTTTGTAGATTGTTCTAAGGTGTGATCCACTAAAGCCAGCGGGATGTGTAGCTTGGTTGGGTCAACTCCGGTGTCAGTAGGCTTAAGCAGATTAGAGGTCAGTCCTGTTTGAACGGTAGCCGCCAGGGCTTGCTGACAATATTGCTGCCAGATGTCGTGTTCTGCTGGTTGTTCAGCTTGGCTTTCTGAGGGAACAGCGCGACGCTGTTCCCAGGTGTGATCAAAGGTGTTGATTAGAGCGGTGCGATCGCGACGGTGGTGCCACAACGTTAACGTAAAGTGCCACACCTCTGACCCCCGGCGGCTGGTGCGATTATCCTCTAACAGCTCTAGATGGTTTTCCAGATGGTGAAGGGCGGTTTTAATTTGAGCTTTTGTTAGGGCCTGATTGCTATCTGATAGATGGGTGAGCGTTTCAAGATTACGGATTTTGGTGCGAACGATCAGCTGTCGATCGGTGGTCCAGTGAAGATTGAGTTGCGATCGCAGCCGCTCCAGCGCCACGTCATCCACCTCCAGTTCATCATTGCCATAGTCCACCAGGGCCATGAGCAGTGTTAATGTGCGCTGTTTGGCCACCGGACCATAACTGATTTTGGGCAAAGTTGAGGTCCCCCCCTAACTGACCAGCACCCCCCAATTGTAAAACGCCTATTAATTAAGCCTTTGAGCTGCTTGAACCAGCATTCGCTTAGGGGTAAATCGCTTGCCTATTCTAAACATGTCGAGGGGCAAACGGTTTACAACCTAGCCCATGGACACCAAGTGACAGTAGCTCAGAGGATAGAGCGCCTAAATTCCTTTTTCAACCCCCTTATTCGTAAGGGGCCTTATCCGCAAGGGTCGACGAATTAGGGTTATCGCCTTCTAAGCGGGAGGTCGGGGGTTCGAATCCCCCCTGTCACATTGAATTCAGATGCGGGTGCAACTCCTGCTCTACTCCCTTGTCTAATTTTGATGATTGTCCAGGAGGGCCGATAAATGAAAGCAAACTACACCTTTTTTACTAAAGCAAATCGAACACCTCAAACTCAGCCAATTCCTGGTCGACAGGTGGATATGATCCAGGGTCGTTCCGGTGGATATCAGTTCAAAATTGACCTGTGGCAACAGCTACGTCGTTGTTTGTTATTGGGCACCGCCCAAGGTAGCTTTTATGCCAATAAGCATGAGCTGACTGACGAGTTTGTCAATGTCGTCACCCAAGCTGTGGTTATCGATCCGGCCCGCACGGCAAAAGAGATTCTCTATGCCAGCGATGGCCATGCCATTAATAACAGTGCGCCTCTGTTTGCCCTGGTGTTGTTGTCCATGGGAGAAACCCCAGCTGCCAAGGGGGCATTTCAGGAGATCTTTTTGCAGGTCGTGCGAACCGGCAGCCATTTCTATGAATGGCTTAACTACACCCGCAGCCTACGGGGCTTTGGTAAGCTGATCCGTGCCTGTGGCAAAACCTGGTTGGCTAATCCTGATGCCAGGGCCTTGGCCTATCAGTTATTGAAGTATCAGCAGCGCCATGGTTATACCCACCGCGATGCGTTGCGTCTGTTCCACGTAAAGCCTGAGACACCCGATCATCAGGCCCTTTACCAGTGGTCGACCCAGGGGTGGGATACGGTGCCGGACACACCGCCAAGTGAGGCCATGGCTCAAATTTGGTGGTACGAGCGAGTTAAGCGTGACCCATCCTTAACCCTGGAAGCCATTCGTCAAGGGCGGTTGACCCATGAAATGATTGCCCCTGTGGGGAACATGGATCGTGAGGCCTGGCAGCTCTTGTTCAAGGATATGCCCATGGGGGCGCTCCTACGTAATTTAGGGTCGCTTACCCATTTAGGTGTCTTGACCTTCAATAGAAGCAAGAACTTGAGATATCTAGCAGAACGACTGCAGAGTAAAAAGAATCTGCGCAAAGCCCGGATCCACCCCATTGATATTCTCAAGGCGCTCAAGACCTATCAGTCTGGTGGCAAGCTGGGCCGCAGTCAGAAAACATGGCAGCCTATTCCCCGTGTGTTAGACATTTTAGAAACCGCCCTAGAGCGTTCCTTTGATGTTGTTCAGCCAACGGGTAAGACATTCCTGCATGCGGTGGATGTGTCTGGTTCCATGTCCTATTACACGGTTAGTTCCGTTGGGTTAACCTGTTGTGAGATTGCCACTACGTTGGCACTGGCTACGGCTAAAGCTGAGCAAAACTATGTTATTCGTGGTTTTTCGACGGAGTTTTGCGATCTAAAAATTACGGCTCGCGATAGTTTTAGTTCAGCCCTGGCGAAAGCGTCTAACCAAAACTTTGGGGGTACGGATGCGGCTGTAGCCTACGATTGGGCTATTCGTCATCGGGTTCACGTTGATGTGTTTTGCTTTTGGACTGACTGTGAAAGTTGGGCAGGTAAGGCCCATCCTAGTCAGCGTCTGGCGGACTATCGCCGTCGGGTAAATCCTCAGGCAAAGGCGATCTATGTGACACTGGCTCCTTACAAGGTGAGTCTAGTGGATCCCCAGGATCCTGACTCCTGGGACTTTAGTGGATTTGACCCAGCCATGCCCAAAGCGATCCAAATGATTGCAGCGGGGACGTAAATAAAATAAAAAGATAGGTGCACCACTGACGCACCTATCTTTTGGTCTCAATGTTGATTTGAAAGAAACGTCAAGGTGGGACTATGGATTTTTTACCCGCTCCTTAAAGGCCTTCCCTGCGGAAAATGCGGGAATAGTCGTTGCTGGAATCTTGATAACTTCACCTGTTTTGGGGTTACGTCCATCGCGTGCTTTGCGGTCCCGGGGCTCAAAACTGCCAAAGCCGACCAACGTTACTTTCTCACCATTGGCGACAGTATCGACAACCGTGTCAACAGTAGCGGAAACAACGGTATCAATAACACTTTTAGGTAGGTCTGTAGATGTTGAGATCGCGTCAATCAATTCACCTTTGTTCATAGCAAGTTAGCCTGAAACAACTGGCCTTGTTTTAGCATAACCCAAAGTAGAACACAAGTACTGTTTTGGGTTTCGCAATACTAATACGAAATCCTGACTGATAGCACCCGGTATCGAAGGGCATCCACAAGGGAGTGCCCCTACAGGATGGTCTATTTTTAATCGAGTTTAATAAATTTGGATTTGGTATGAGGGGTTAATGGAGGTATTTCGTTAAAAATCGATCAAGTTGGTTAGCAAATGCTTCACGGTCTCGATGATTTAACGGTGGAGGTCCCCCGGTTTCCACGCCGCTATTGCGTAGAGTCTCCATAAAATTCCGCATCGATAGCCGCTCTCGGATATTGCCCGCATCATAAAATTCACCCCTAGGGTTGAGGGCAATACCTCCATTCTCAATCACGTTTGCGGCTAAAGGGATATCTGCCGTAATCACTAAGTCACCGGGTGCCATGTGCTGTGTGATGTGGTTGTCTGCCACATCAGCACCTGATCGGACTAGAACTGAATCAATATGGGGAGATGCTGGAATTTGCATGGGTGCATTTGCCACCAGGGTCAGACGAATCCCTAAGCGTTTGGCGGCTCTATATAAAATTTCTTTAATGGCATTTGGACATGCATCGGCATCTACCCAAATTTGCATATGGTCTAGTCTCCCCTAGGGAAATTTATATCTATAGTTTTGCATCTAAATCGGTGTTCCATAAATCACGACGCTTCCGGTGCACCATAGGGATCTGCGAACTTTCAGGAATGCGGTTCGCCAAACAGGACGACGGAGCAGGTAAGGGTATCAATCACCTGATGGGTGACATCGCTGACGGCCAGACCGCCTGCAGTGCGGCGACGCATCGAGCGCAAAATCACGAGATCCACATGGCGAGCCGCGGCCAAAATGACGGCAGCCGGATCATCATGGCGGACACATTTGATACCGTACTCGACCTGGTCTCCCTCGGCCATGACCGCGCGCAGTTGGCCTTTGAAACGTTGAAGGTCTTGGGCGGGACGAATGAGATCGCTGACGTGCAGCAACGTAATGGAGGCCTCATGGGTAGCCGCAAACACCTGTCCAAAGCGGATTGTGCGGATGGTTTGCGGGGTCATAATCTTGACGGGAATCAAGATGCGTTTTAGCTCAATCGGAGTTTTTTTCAACCGAGTCACCACCACCGGGCAGTGAGAGGCCCAAAGCACATTGTCGATTAAGCTGCCTAAGAGGCGCGCCCGCAACCCTTCGGTCTGACTGCGGCCCATCACCACGAGTTGCGCATCATACTCACGGGCGGTGCGGCTGATGCCCTCGGCAATATCGTCGTCGATGCGGATTTGCGGGCGGGCTTCGGTGCCGACGGCATCGCTGATGGCTTGGGCCGTTTGCAGGATTTGCTGGTGATAGGTTAGAGCGTTCAGCAATTGCGGATCATCCATGTGTGCATGGGCGGGGGCAATCGCCAGCGGCACCACATAGCCTTTTTCATGTTGGGCAATGAAGGCGGCCATCTCAATCAAATAACGCTGTGTTGAAAGATTTGACAACGGGACGACCACAACAAACGGTTTCGATGGTGTCCCCGCCGGTTCGAGCCAGTCATCCGTGCCATCGGTGACTAACGGTCCGACGGGGAGGGGCAATTGGCTAGCAAATCGGCTAGTTGTTGTCGAACCCACCAGGGACGTGACCAACATCAGCACAATCACCGCGTTGAAGACCGGAGCGGTGATCAGCCCCACCTGCAACCCGACTAAAGCAGCGGCCAATGTGGCAGCCACCTGGGGCAAAGACAGTGACCACATGGTCAAGATTTGCATGGGGCTATAGCGAAACCAGAGGCCCGCGATTGCCGCTGCCAATAACTTGGTCAACAACAGTACGAGCACAATGCCAACGGTCAACCCAAGGCGATCGGTGAACGCTTCGATAAAAATCGGCACATTGAGCAGCAATCCCATGCAGACAAAAAAGAACGGAATGAACAGGACACTGCCAACAAACTCCACCTTTTCTTTAACCGGGCCATCGCCTACCACACCATTAACCGCTAAGCCCGCGAGAAATGCGCCCACGACCTTGTCGACATTTATCATCTGCGCCCCGACCGCCGCCAAAAACACCGCTAGCAGCACGAACAAAAATTGATTGCCCTGTTCACTGCCGGTACGGCGAAAGTACAGACGCCCGGCCCAATTCAGGCCAAAGAGCACGGCAGCGGCATAAACTGCCAACCCCACCATTTGCAATGTCAACGAGAACGGCGAAAAGTCACCTCCCTGTAGAGAGACACACACCGCCAGCACTAGTAACGCCGCAATATCGGTAAAAATCGTCGCACCGACCGTGACGGTAACCGACTCATCGCGGGTGACGCCCAGTCGCATGACGATGGGATACGCCAACAGCGTGTGAGAGGACATGAGTGAGCCAATGAGCACTGCCGCCACCCAGCCAAACCCCGTCCAGCGCCCCAACAGAATGCCCCCCATTAGGGGAATGGCAAAGGTGAGGAAGCCAAATTTCATGGCGCGATCGCGGTTGCGCCTAAATTCCTTCAGGTCAATCTCCAAGGCGGCCACAAACATGAGATAAACCTTGCCCACATCGGCAAAGAGCTTTTCGATATCGCCCGCTGGGTCGAGTAGTCCTAAAACACTGGGTCCCAGTACCACCCCGGCAAACAAAAGGCCGACTAAGCCGGGCAACCGCAACCGCTCAAACAAAGGCGGCAGAGTCAGGCTCACCAACAACAACGTAGTAAAGGCCACCAAAGGATTATCAACGACCAATTCCCTGAGTCCATCCAAGGCAGTACCTCCTTTAAGTTGAGAAAGCCGCAAAACTAGTCCATTCTCTGTCCTTTACGCTTCGTATGACAATCTCTTGGTAGAGAGTACGAGCAATCGTAAGGTGGGCGAAACCAGTAGACTCAAAATCAAAGCACAGACTCACTCTTGTCTGACTTGTGCTGCTCTATATATTTCCGCATAGAAGCAACCAGCACATCTTTCATATTTTCATCCCTGGCAGCACACATAGATTTGAACTCACTGCGCAAGCTTATAGGAATTCGTAGCTTCAGCTCTACAATTTTTTCCTTTGGCTCCTTACTCACACTCACCACACTCCAAGGGACATACCTACCAACTCTAGTATGGCGCTTGAAAGCCTTGTCTAGATAGGGTTTTATGTTGTAGGCCTGTCCACAACGTGAGGTTCTAAAGATCAATAAATCATGACTCTTCAGACGCCCCATAAATCTCTTCAAACGCCTCTTCCATTTTGAGATCCAAGGCTCGGTCACTGTACCGAGCAAAAATTTTGTCAGAGCGAATGCGAACCGCTCGCTTAGCCAACAATGGGTTCATGCCAGCAGCGACGAGCGACGTGGCAAAGGTGTGTCTCATACGGTGAGGGTGAATGTCGTCTAACTCACTGGCTTGCGCTAAATCCTTGACCAACTCATAGATGCCGCTGTACCCCAGGCGTTGCCCCCGACTGTTATTAGACAAACTAATAAACAAGGGAGTCTCCTGGCTGACGACGAACCCATGGCGTATCAACCACCCCAGATAGCTATCCAAGACGGCGACCGCCTCCGGCTTTAACGGCACCAGGCCATCACTGCCCCACTTAGCCCCACGCACCCTCAACCGCCGTCCATCATAGTCGCTGATATCCAGACCGCACACTTCCCTGGCCCGTAATCCATGGCTGAGCACCTGGAGAATTGCCCGGTCGCGCACTTCAGAATCACCCCGGTAGGCCAGGGCCTCAAATAGCTGATTAATCTGAGTTTCCGCTAAATCCCGAGGGGGCTTAGCCGGTTCTTTGAGAAACTCAATGGTGAGGGTGGGATTGCGGGTGATATAGTCCTTGACGGTGAGCCATTTGAAGAAACTCTTCAGTGTGGCCAGGGCCTGATTGATGGTGGTTGGAGCCAGCGCTCCCCCCCGTTTGCTGGGCCGGTTCTTCAGGTATTGCTTGTAGCGGTCAATGTCGCGGTGGGTAATGTCGTGCCAGGGTTTATTCTGGGTCCAGGAATAGAAGAGCCGGAGCTGCCGTTCATAGGCTTTGAGGGTACTGGCGGATAGCTCACGCGATCGCAAAAACTCCACCACCCGCTGCCAGCCCAAATCCTCAGCTACCCGAACCGGTTCCTTAGCTGCCTGGCCAAACTCAATAAAGGTGGGCTCAGGGATATCACGAGCCATCGCCAACTCCCATTCTTTGAAACAACCCGCAGGGTGAAACGCCCAATCTAGCGTAGGCCTCTCCCCATGGCTCAAATTCTACCCAAACTAATCCCCTTTTTATAGATTACGCAAAAAATTACACTAAAAATAATCTGCTGAATTTGAGCTATCATGAAGCTTGAAACTAGAGCGTTTTGTCGATTTCTTGGTGTTGGGTGGCAGATGGCACGACGGATTAACCCAAAATGTGTGGCTTGTGCTCAGATGAGTGTGGCGAAGGCACGGCAGCTCCATGGGGCGTCTGGTGATGGTTGCTGGGTGGAAAAGCGATGTCATCGGCGACGGTCTCACTATCGGAATCGGCAAGGTTTGAATGAAAAGCGGCGGGTGGAGTATCGCCAGCAGGTGGCTGCAGCCAGGGCAGATGATGGGGTGGAGCGAATTTCGTTAGAGGTGGTGGCGAGTTCGTTGCCTTATGCAAATTTGTATATTTGGCGAGAAAAGCGGAAGGATGCGCCGGTCCATGCGATCGCAGCTACCGTTATCCAAAACGGTCAAAAAGTTTTAGAAGTAGAGCCCATCCACTGCGCCGGATACCGTAAGCGTCAGCTAGAACGCTACATGGAACAGAAGGTAATGCCCTATTTGAAAGAACGTTTTGGGATAACTCACTTTTCCAATGAGATTCGATTGGAGCCCATCGAGTGTCCCCTTAAGGATTGTCCCTTGAAAGAAAGTTTTGACTCTGGTGGGGTAGTGGATGATTGATGTGCGTCAGCTAGAGCTGGACCTCGGGGATGCCTTTGAGGATGCGGTGGATATGCCAGAGGAGGCGAATATTCTAGAGCTGTGGCAGCAGTTTGAGAGAGTGATGGCAGAGTTGCCCTGGCGAGAGCAGTTGCGGATGGGTGGGGACGTATTGGCGCAGTTGGCGGAGATATGTGAGGCAAAGTCCGAAGTTCTTTGGGAGGACTGGCAGGATGCAAATAATAGTGATGGACCTGTGATGGATGCGGACTGGCTGCGAGGATTAACGCGGCAGACTCAGGAGATAGACTTTTCTGAGTTAGTGCGGCGGTCAGATAATTATTCTGCACAACAGCCAGACGATATTTCTGATGGTGGGTCTTTAGTGGTTGACGTGGATAAAAAAGCGATCCTGGCGCTGGTGGATGAGCTGACCTTTGAGGAAACTAAGAAACAGGCGTTATCGGTTGCTCATTCCGAGGACGTATCAGCTTGGATTGCTGCCATTTCAGCTAAACGCAAGTTGGCCCCTCAACGGTTAATAGAACTACAGCAGCAGTTACGGATGCCGTTGGTAGAAGTTTGGATCGCGGCACTGCTCGGAGGGTTTCAGTTGGAACAGCGGGGAGAATTTTATGAGACAGAAGAGATTTGGATGAGTGTACCTTGTTTGAATAGAGGAAAAGGGTAACAAACCCGCCACAGTGAGGCATCTCTCAATGATTATCTATTTCTGGTAGTGGCACGGGTTTATCCCCGTCCGGAGATTTGCATACCCTATTTTTTCTCCAGTCCCGAACATACAAACAAAGTTATTCAAATATGCCAAACACAGTGGCATCTGTGCAAAACCCTGAACGGCTTAAGCGTTTTCCTATGATCGACGATGTACGCCAGCGTGCGATCGCACGGCTTCCAGACGCAATTCGGGGATTTCTTGAATGTGGTGGTGATATCATCGTTGATATTCTGACCGATGAACTTCTCAACAACTTACAACTACTAAGGATTGAATCTACCTCAAGTCTTCAACAATCAGTAAGTAACTCAAGCAGCCAAAGGAACTATCATAACCAGTTACCTACCAGAACAAAAGGACTCCAGAAATAGGGAGAGGCTAACTGCGGGTCTTGAATAAGGGCTAGCTGCGCCTGACGAAATGCTTCGGCTTTAGTAGTCTCCGGTTGAGCCAGGGCCTTATAAAACTCAGCCATAAAGGTGGCTGCGGCCTGGTCATTAATGGCCCATAGTCCAGCTAAAGTGCTGCGCACCCCAGAACGGATCGCCGTACCTGCAATGCCTAGCACCGCTCGACTATCACCCGCTGCGGTTTTACAAGCACTAAACACCAATAACTCTACTGGGGAGAGGTCGCTGCGGTTTCGAGCTTGCAAAACTCGACTCATTTCCTCCATGGTAAGCTTTTCATCCCAGGTGAGAATAAACGTATCCTCGACGGTTGATCCAAACTCGCCATGGGTGGCAAGGTGCACCACACCTGCTGGGGCTGTTTTGAGGCTGTTAAGAAGATTGGTCTTAGTCAATGCTTGGTTGAACAGCACCTGGTTGTTAGGAATTTGTGTGGTGACCTGTTGCAGTTCATCAGGCACAAAAGGTAAGGCAGAAAAACCAGAGCGAGCTTCACTTAGACCCCCAGCCAGCATTGCTAACCCTTGTCGCTGTAGAGGACGTGGCTCTAAGAGACTCAGCCCAGGTGAGAGAACGACATTGTATTTCTCGATCAGATATTGCTCACCGTCATGCAATGTGGTCAGGGGTAATGTGCGCAAGACACCATCAGCGACAAAGACCAGGCTTTCAATGTTTTGCTGAGCGAGATAGTCCTCTGCGGGACCCAGGATCCAATCATAAACCTGTTTAAGCTGGTCAGTGGTGTGAGGTCGTCCTGCCCGAATGGGCGATGTGAACGAGCTAAGTAATTGTCGAACCGTTTTTTCAATCTCTGCAGAAGCAACGGATTGACTGTAATGTTGAATATCATCACCCACGCTGATGATGACATCAAGCTGGTCATTGAGGAGAATGGGGTAGATGATGGCGGCGGTTGGATCCACTTCATCCGCCAATACAGGAGACCCTTGGATACAGGCATCCTGGAAATAGTCATTGACTTCAGCGACCTGCAAGTTCTCGATGAGTTGCCTAGCGTGTCTCAACTCGTCTTTCATAGGAGAGTGACTGCCAGTTGTCTGGAGTAGAAGTTTGACAAACTCGCGATAAATGGGCTCAATATCATCCCGGAACGTGAACTGGACATCATCGCTACTAGCGATCAGATCTTTCCGTAGAATTTCCAGAGCCTCAATGGCAGCATTGTAAGCAGTAATGGCTTGGGCACGTTTTCCTTGGGCTTTTTGCAGACGCCCTAGTTGTAAAGCCACAGGATATATCACTTCGGGGGCTTGGAGTGTTTGGGCCTGGCGAAATGCTTTTTGAGTGAATGCTTCAGCTTTATCCCACTGTTGTTTTTTCCCATAGAAGTCTCCCTGATAGCCGAGCAGGTAGGTCTGAGCAACAGTATCTTGTAACGATAACGCTTGCTGATTTGTACGATTGAGTAACGTGGTTAAACTCTCAGAGGCACCGGAAGATAGACTGTGTTGCAATAAAGTATGGATGAGATATAGCTGAGCGTAAATACTCTCTCTGCTGGCAGGGAGATTTGACAGTTGGAGCGTCGGTTCTAGATCAGCCCAAAGTTGCTGCGCTGCTTTGGGTTCTTGCGTTACCAGTAGTTGAAACTGACTTACACTGGCCTGTAGCTGATCGAGGGCCGTGGGAGCTATCTCCAAGGCTTTTTGGTAATAGGCAACGGCTTGGTCAGGGCTGGTTGGATTCGTGTGGCCTAGATTCAGTAAAATTTGGCTAACAAGAGCAGGTTGTTTCAGGTCTTGGGCAATGGCCAGGGCTGCTTCCAATGTTTGCGTTGCTTGGATAGTGTCACCACTATTGCGTAAACCGTTTCCGAGGGTGAGTAAAGCAGTAGCTTTGAGGAGGGAGGGGGGCTGCTCCGCGAGGCTATTAGTAATTGTAGCCAGCAGTGGTTGGGCCTGACGATATAGGCCGAGAGACTGTAATGCCTGCGCCTGATTTAGCCGTGCTTGGAGATAACCGACAATATCCTCAGCGTTACGATAGCTATCTGCCGCCTGTTGCCAATCGGTAATGGCCGCCTGGGCATTACCTTTGCTGAGGTGTAGATTGGCACGAGTATTGAGAATTTGGGCAATGATCTGGGGGGTGGCGTTGTCGGAAGTTAACAGTTGTTGGCTGGCGCTCATAGCAGCATCTGCCTGCTGCCAGTCGCCTAGTTGATGGTAGACAAGCGCTAGATTACTGAGGGTAGATGCATAGGTTAATGCGTCATCCCCTTGGGTAAGGATAGTTGCAGTTTGGCTCCATAGGGTGGCGGCTTCTGTGTAGTCAGTTTGATAGTAGGCTTGGGCAGCTTCCTGCAAAAGTGCATTGAGAAAACTGGTCTCAGAGGAAGAACCTGTTGTTAGGCGAATGTCACCATTCGAAGCGACAGACCATGCCTGGGCTTCTTGGAGAGTTGCATTGGTTTGTAGTGTTTGGTCAGTAGTCAGTCTGCCGAGGTCGGGTAATGGGGAAATGCCTGTGGGCTGACTGGTCGGTGTGATGGGCAAACCGCCGCGCCCGGTTGCTACAAATTGAGCTTGTCCTTGTCGATCGATGGAGCAGGCGTTGGCAATTTGGTTGCTGGCATCGGTCAGGTTTGCGGGCAGTTCGGTGGTACCCCTAGCTGGATCAAGATTGGGCGAGTCAATCTCAACGTCACCGTCTACACCAAATCGTGAAGACGCAGAAAACTCTCGAAATTCTGTTCCTAAGAGAGAATTGGCAATGATGTTGATATTCCCACCATCACCCCGATCGGCATTGGCAATGATTTGATTCAGACCTTCGGGAGCCGCTACAAAAAAGTCGGTTTGGATGCTAATATTCCCGCCATTACCCGTACCTCCTGGATTTTCGGCAGAGATGCGGGACTCATCCCGGAGCAAAACTGCATTCGGGTTCGAAATGGATATATTGCCCCCATTAGCATCCTCTCTGGCATTGGTGGAAATCTGGCTGCCGTTACGTAATCGGAGTGTGTCTTCAACATTCAGGGTAATGTTGGCTGCTTCACCTGCGATCGCATCCGCACTCAAAAAGCCACTATCTAACACAATATTGTTGGCCGTCACCCCAATGTTTCCGGACTCCCCTGAAGTTTCGCTGCTAACAGAAATCTGGGCGCGATCGCGCAACACCAGTTCAGGAGTTTCAATCTCAATATCCCCTGCATCGCCCATTCCTGGTGAGTTAGCGAAGATACCACTAGGTAAACCCTTATCATTAGCAACAAAGTTAGACTCTTCTTCTGCAGATAGTTCGATTTGAGCATTTGAGCCCGCTAATGTAATTCTCTCACTAGCCCGGATTATGACATTACCTCCCGGACCATTCCCCAAGGTGGCCGCTGAAATTTGACCACCGTCTGCCAGGCTCAGTTCAGCCGTGTCAATCACAATGTCCGCCCCTGCTCCAGTCGCATTCTGGCTGAGCTGGGTGAGAATGCGACTGGGCTGACCGTCCGGCAGTGTTCCTTGCAAAACAATATCTTCTTCAATATTCAAGGTAATGGTGCCACTAATGCGAGGTCCATTGATATCAGCCTCAGGTTCTGCCACACCAGCGTCAATAGCAGAGCCGTTTTCAACAATCAGACGTCGAGCATTAACTAAAATATCACCACCTGTTCCTGACGGGCTGCTCTCCCGCACTGCGCTGGCAATTGAGGTTCTGCCAGAGGCTTCGGTTGTAGTCAGAGTGACGGTATCGCTAGCGTTAATCACCACCGCTCCACCCTGGCCCTCACCCAGAACCGTAGCACCAATCCTTACCCCGATAACGGTTAAATTATCTGTGGTAATGTTTACTGTCCCGCCTATTGCATTCCGGCCACCGTTACCCACAGTAGAATCAATTCCAGGTGTACCATCACCCAGACCTCGAAGGCGAGCCTGATCTTCAAGCAGAATGCTGCTAGCTCGGATATTCACATCACCTGCTCGGGCTGTACCATTGGCGACGCTATTAACCGAGGCACTTGATAGCAGTTGAAAAGAGTCACTCTCAAAGGTGATATCCCCGCCTCGAACCGGACCATCATGATTAATTGAAACCCGCGCCTCGCCCTCTAAAATTATCTCCTGAGCCAGGAGAGTAATATTACCTGGCGCACCTGACTCGTTAGCTCGAGAGCCTGAATCAATCAACGTTCTGGGTGCTCGCTGCGACCTTTCAGGTCTGCTTTTATCAGGCTTTGGATTGCCAGCGCTATTCCCGCGACGTCGATCGTCGAGTTCTTCTCCCCCCTGCACCAGAATACGATTCTCGACATCAATTAAAATATCGCCTGCTCTGCCACTGCGAGGAGTCTGTGTAGAAATATCGCTGCGATCGCTCACATTAAGATTATTTGCTCTGATGGTAATATCCCCACCATTACCTAAAGAGTTATTCCTAAACTCATTAACAATTTTAGAATTCTGAATAATTTGAATATCTCCAGTCGCATCTAAGATAATCTCACCAGTTTGACTTTCAGGTGTACCTGAATTATCTCTGATACCAGTTTCTAAGACACTCGCTGTCAGAGTGATGTTTTGGGCGGTAATGAGAATGTCTCCATTCCCTTCAAACTGGTTGGAAATTCTGGCATCATCCAAGGTGACATTTGCCCGATTCACACCAGTTTGAAGGCTAACAACATCCTCAGACTCCACTGCATCAAGGTTTAGGGTTAACGTACCTGGGCCAGATAGTCCCCCCAACACCACTCGTCCTCCCTGCACTCTAAAGTCTGCCCCATTAATAGCAGTAACATCTCCACCTACTAAAGCCAATGGATGCCCTGTCCGCATCCTGAGTGATGCTCCATCTACCGTAATGGCTTGCGGATTAGCTCCAAACTGTAGTCCGATGGGGGTACTCAGGGTTAGTATTGGGGGAGCCTGTGGATTAACGGCACTAAAGCTATTACCACCTGGGAAGAGAAACTGATCAGCAGTAGACACCACCAGGGATCCATTTAGATTTAATTCGGCGTCAGGGCCAAACACTACACCATTTGGGTTTAAGAAAAATAGATTGGCTACGCCATTAACCCCTAACAAGCCATTAATATTAGATAGCCGTCCTCCAGTCACTCGGGAAAAAATATTTTCAACATCAGCTGGATTAGCAAATCGCACTTCCTGATTGGAGTTAACGTTGAATTGATCAAAGCTATGAAACAATGTGGTGTTGCTCTGTGTCCCTCCCTCGATCACGACATTAGGTAAAGTGCCTGAATCAGCTCCAGTTGGAACAGTCGAAGGATTTGGCAAGGTACTATCGGGCACAATTTGAGCTAACCCTGGCTTTTGGGGGAGTAAGATACAGATAACCAGCAATAGCAGCCGTAGAGTAATGACCGGTACATTAGCGCAATCTTGACTCAAGAGTAATTTATGTAGTAAGGGCTTTAGTCCAAACATTGTTTCAAAACTGTAGGAGTTTTAGGTCGATTATCCATCTATCTGATTATCTCAGATAAATCTTAGGACTTTAAAGAAGTATTACAGTCAGGTGCTTCACGGTTGGAGAAAATATGAAATAAACGAGTTCGGTGCATCGTTGCACCGAGATGAGTAATGCAGACTCGGTAATAAGGCCTAAACTCACACTGAGCAAAAATTGTGCTCTGCATCAATCTCTTGCCATGATTACAATCACCGATTCTTCCAAAACCTGAATAAATCTGAATATTTACCTGAACAATCCTGCAGCATTCAGGATTGTTGGCACTAAAAATATCGTTAGTCCTTAAAGAGTAAGGATATCGACGATGGTATCTGACTAAAAACAATAAACTCAGTTCTATGTATGTTTCCCTAGTCTAGGGTTGGGCTATAAGTTGTGTTTGAGTTCTTTTAGGACAGTTACAATACTGTTTCTTTCAGCACCTGAATAAACCTGAACAATTACCTGAATAAATCTGAATGATTCAGGATGGTTTCTGTTAAAGATTTTAGCGATATTGAAGATGTCCAAACGGGGACAAGACTTACTAGTCCCTTCTATGCCCTTTATTACACTCATTGGTAGTTTTTTTAATAACGAAACAGGCCAAAGATAATGCAATAACAGTTAGCAGATAAATTCTGCAACAATCATCAGAATTGATGATTGTTTACGATGTTGTATCAAATATTTTTCAGGCCTAAAGTGGTCGTTTTGATCTAAAAGAAACTGCAGGTTTCAACCTGGATGTGGTTTAGGCATTCTACCCAAGTTGTTCTTTCAGGGAAAATTTCAAAGATGGCTCAAATCATCAATGTCAGCTCACCTAACTCCAATCAAGCCTATACAGTGGGCGATATCATTACCATTAATGTTGAGTTTGACAACTCTAACTTATTTGTAAATGGAAACCCACGACTTTTATTGGAGACTGGCACTACCGATCGATTTGCTAACTTCAGCGGCAGAAATGGATCCAACACATTACAATTCACCTATACTGTTCAGGCTGGAGATGTCAGCTCTGACTTAGACTATTTCTCAACAACAGCTTTTGATCTCAGTGAAGGATCTATCGGCATCATTGAGTCTCCCGATATTCCTGATTTGACGTTACCTACTCCAGGAGAGGCAGGATCTCTGAGTGCTAACAATGATTTAGTCATTGGTAGCATTAATCAAGCTCCCAGTGCAGTAACTTTGACCAATCGTACTGCTGCTTTACGGGAAGACACAGATACGACCACTCGCATTAAGGTTGCCGATATTAATGTTACCGATGATGATTTAGGTACCAACACGCTTGGGCTCACAGGGGCTGATGCCGCTAATTTTGAAATCGAGGGTACTGAATTATTTCTAGCCGCTGGCACTAACCTGGATTTTGATGTCCAGTCTGAATTCAACATTAATGTTTTTGTTGATGATCCCACCGTAGGGGGCACTCCAGATGCAATTGCAGACTTTAACCTCAGTGTTAATGACTCAGGGTTCGACTTTCGCAACCTCACCCTAGGAGACGGTTTTAGTAATGTGGGGCTGCTTTCGGCAGAATCACAAGCTCTGATCAAGACGGCGTTTGACCTGCCCGATTCTCTCGATCTAACCAACTTTAACCCGCTCTCGGCTGCGGCCAATGGTGATGCCGTGGGAGCTGAGGTATTAGCTGATTTGGTGTCTTTGCAAACCCTGATTGTCCAGACTGGGGAGACCCTGTCAGGGGCGTTACCAGATAAGTCACCCATGACGCTGCAGCTCACGACTGCCATGACAGCCCTTGAGGTGATCCAACCTGAGGCAGAAGCCGGAAATGCTGTTGACTTGGGTGATGTTGATACGGTGAAGACTATCTTTGAGGCAACGGTCACCAACCTTAAAAATCAGGATCCTTCGCTCGATTTAGACACTGTTAGCAACAATAGTACTGCCATCAGTGAGGTGATTGCGGCCAGTACGGGAGCAATCTTAACTACGGCAACCAATAACTCTCCTCAGGATGCAGTAGTCAACATCTTTCAGGCCCAGCAAGTTACCCAAAATCAAGTCGCCAATGACCTGGAGGCTGCTGTTGTTGGGATCAAAACTTTTGATGATGTGATTACTGAAAATACTGGCACCAATCTCGATACCCAAATTGAGTCAATTGCGACTAATCTTATCCCCATTGCCGTCGATGATGTCTTTGCCTTAACCAGTACTGACTCGTTTGCGGGTAATGTGCTATCGGATAATGGCCAGGGTTCCGATTTTGACTTTGAGGGCACGTCCCTTACAATCATTGCTGCCAATGACAATGATACGCTGATCGGAAACCCAATACAGCTAGACTTTGGTAATTTAACCCTCAATAGTGATGGTAGCTTTATCTATACTCCTGATAGCTCCTTGGGAAATGGGGTTGTAGAGGATAGCTTTACCTATACAATTGCTGATGGGACCGGTGCAATCGATACGGCCACTGTCAATCTGAACATTGCCATTAGTGGTCCTAGTAATGAATCTCCCGTCGCTGTTGACGATATTGCAACGGCTAATCAAAGCCTCAACAATCCTAAGACTATCCTGGCATCAACTCTCTTGGCGAATGATACCGATGCTAACGGTGATGCCCTGTTGATCACTGGAGTGACAGCAAATGCCGTCAGTAGGAATGGCAAGACAGTTGGCACAGTGACTCTGAATGATGACGGCAATATTATTTACACTTCGACTAATAAAAGATTTAGCGGTGTTGCTACGTTCGATTACACAGTCAGTGACGGTGAACTTCTGGACACTGGAACGGTCAAAGTACGAGTTGGCAAGACCCAAAACGGGGGCAATGGGAAAGATATCCTGACCGGAACATCTGGAGACGATATTCTCAATGGAGGCAACGCTCCAGATAGGCTCTCGGGCGTTGATCAACCTTCACGCAATCCAGGAAAAGGTGAATTTGATATTTTAACGGGCGGTAATGGTAGAGATACCTTCGTACTGGGGAACGACAAACATGTTTTCTATCAGGGTATGGGTGATGCTGATCTGGCTGTGATCACTGATTTTGGACGTGGTCCAGATCAGATTCAACTTCAGGATCTGTCTTCTGTGTCCAACCAGAGCTACGACTTTACCTTTGTCGAGGACTTTAACGGTCTGGGGGCAGGCACGCAAATCAGCTATGTAGGACTCGATGACCAACCAGATTTGATTGGTTTTGTTCAAGATGCCAACATATCTGTTGCCCAGGCGCAGTTTGTTTAACCGATTGACCAAGACAAGTTTTGCTATAGCTAGTTTTGCTATAGATACTGGTGTTGTCATGGTTCTAGTTGTCTTTAACTATCTGCAAAAGATCAACCTGGCATCGAGTTGAGTTTTCTATGGGCGATTAAAGCGAGTGTGGATAGTTCCATACTCGCTTTTTCTTTCCCAACACCTGAATAAATCTGCTTTTTTCCTGAATAAACCTGAATAAACCGGGATTTTTTCTGTTGTTGCCATTGGCGATAGTGGATATATCGCACAATCCACTATCGTCGCTGCGGGAAAAAATTAATGAGTATAAAGTTTACACAGGTCTTCACATCATGTTGTGCTGCGCTGATGGCAGCCACAGTATTTACCCCAGGTGCAGAGGCTGCCAGTCTTTCTAAAGTGGCCTATGAGCAACAGCTAGGCCATCGCTATGGGCTCAGCTATGCTCAATGGTCATTATTTAATCGACTGGCCACCAATCAAGAGGGAAGTGCCATTAGTGATGCCGCCCTTAACCCTGTCAGTCTGGACGATGTTACCTGGGAGACTGGGGTAGATAACATTGAAGTCTTCTTTATTAATGAAGGAGCTGCTATTAGGAGCCAGCTGTTCTATTCAACAGATGCTGGCCATCATTTAAATACTATTTGGAATGATATTGCCTCCCCCTATAGCTTAATCCCTGAGGCCGATGGCCCCTTATCGCTTGGCCAGGGAAAGAGTTTGGGGGCAATGCCTAACGGTACCGTTGTCGATTTCTTCTTACAGGCTGATGGCAACCTGTTTGGTATGGATGCTAGTAAAAATCCTGATGGTGAAGCCCATATCGCTAGCTATAAATCAGGTGAATTTTTACTCTTGGGATTTGAAGATCGCATAGGTCGTCGCAATGATCGTGATTTTAATGATGTTGTTATTGCGATCAGAGGGTTTAACAGCCCAGCAGCCGATGTGATTCCCACTCCTGTGGTTACACCTCCTGTTACGCCCCCTGTGCTGCCCGCTGTTACTCAATCTGTAATGCCTACGGTTTCTGAGCCTGCAACTCAATCTGTGCCTGAACCTATGGGCACAGCCGCTGTCTTGGGTATGGGTCTATTTGGGTTAATGTATCTGCATCGTCCTTAGACACAGCAGCCTATAGCCAGTTCCCTACCAGGACAAACGGACTCCAGAAGTAGGGAGAGGCTAACTCTGGATCTTGCATCAAGGTTAACTGTGCCTGTCTAAAGGCTTCTGCCTTAGTCACTCCTGGCTGTGCCAACGCCTGGTAAAACTCACCCATAAAGGCAGCGGCGGCTTGATCATTAATGGCCCATAGTCCGGCTAAGGTACTGCGTACCCCAGAACGAATGGCTGTACCAGCAATCCCTAAGACAGCTCGACTATCGCCGGATGCTGTTTTACAAGCACTAAAGACCAATAGCTCTACCGGGGATAGGTCACTACTATTTCGTGCCCGTAGCACATGGCTCATTTCCTCCATGGTGAGTTTTCCTTCCCAAGTCAAGATAAATGTGTCTTCAGCTGTTGCCCCAAATTCTCCATGGGTAGCCAAATGCACCACATTGGCTGGGGCTGTTTTGAGGCTGTTCAGCAAATTAGGCTGAGTTAGGGTCTGATTGAGTAAGACTTGATTATTTGGAATTTGCGCCGTGACGTCCTGGACCTCTTCTGGGACAAAGGGTAGAGCGGGGAAGCCAGAGCGAGCCTCACTGAGTCCACCCACCAACATGTTTAGGCCCTGCTGTGGCAAAGGCTGTGGGTCTAATAGACTTAAGCCTGGAGAAAGAACAACATTATACTTTTCAATCAGATAGTGTTCTCCATCATGGAGAGTTGTCAGTGGTAATGTGCGTAAAACGCCATCTGCCACAAATACAAGGTTTTCAATATTTTGTTGTTCTAAATCGGCTTCTGCTGGACGGATTATCCAATCGTAGACTTGCTGTAGCTGTTGAGTAGTGCTGGTGCGTCTCGCTCGAATAGGCGATGTCAACGATCCGAGCAGTTGTTGAATGGTTGTTTCTACTTCGTGAGAAGAAACGGGCTGACTGTAATGCGTTAGATTACCGCCAACGCTAATAATAACGTCAAGGCGCTCCTCCAACAGAATTGGATAAATAACGGCCGCCGCTGGGTCAATTTCGTCAGCAAAGGTAGACGATCCCTGCACACAGGCGTCTTGGAAATAGTCATTAATTTCAGCGACCTGTAGTGCCTCAATCAGTTCTCTGGCCTTCCTTAGATCGTTTTCTTGGGGAGAATGGCTGGTGTTGTCTGACAATAAGAGTTTGACAAATTCCCGATAAATCGGTTCTACATCATCTCGAAACGTGAATTGAACATCATCGCTGGTGGCGATCAGGTCTTTGCGTAAAATTTCTAGTGCATCAATGGCGGCCCCATAGGCATCGATGGCTTGGGCACGTTTACCTTGAGTTTTGTGCAACCGACCTAGCTGCAGAGCAACAGGATATATCACTTCTGGGAGTTGTAGGGTTTGGGCCTGACGGAATGCTTTTTGTGTCAAAGCTTCGGCTTGTTGCCACTGTTGTTGTTGACGGTAAATCTCTCCCTGATAACCCAGGGTGTAAGCTTCCGCAATTGGATCTTGCAGGATCTGAGACTGTTGAGCAAGCTGATCGAGCAGAGACAAGAGATGAGCCGGTACCGGCTCAAGGCTAGAGTTCAAGACGGTGTGAACCAGGTTTAATTGGGCATACATGGCCTCATGGCTAGTGGGCAGCTGAGATTGCTGGAGTGTGGGTTTGAGATTGGCCCAAAGATGCTGGGCAGCTGCGGGGTCTTGATTGGCCTGCAATCGAAGCTGGCTAATACTGGCTTGAAAACGACTGAGTGCAGTGGGTGCGATCGCAAATGCCTGTTGATAATAGGCAAGGGCTTGATCAGCCTGGGTAGCATGTCCCAGATTAAGTAAGATCCGACTCGTTAACCCTGGCTGATTGAGTTGTTGGGCGATGGCCAGCGCAGTTTCCAGGGTGGATTTTGCCTGGGATAGTTCGCCACTGATGCGTAGGCTATTGCCCCATGTCAATAGTAGGATTGCTTTTTCAGATGATGGGGGCTCGTTCTCTAACGATGCCCAAATGTCTTGTAGCTGAGCTTGAGCCTGACGGTATAGCCCCCTTGATTGCAGTACTTGAACCTGATTCAGCTGAGCCTGCTGGTATCCTGAACGATCGCCAATATGGTCATAGATAGCGGCGGCCTGTTGCCAGTCGGTGATGGCCATTTGTGTATTTCCCTGACCCAGGTTAAGGCTGGCACGGGCATTCAAAACCTGAGCCAGCAGTTGGGGGGTAACCACATCAGGGGTGAGGAGCTGCTGACTGGCCACGATGGCGGCATTTGCCCGCTGCCAATCCCCTAGCTGAGCATGGGCCAGGGAAAGATTGCTGAGGATCGCTGCATAGGTTGAAGGATCATCGTCTGAACTGACCTGGGTCGCCGCCTGTTGCCATTGATGAATAGCCTGTACATAGTCCGCCCGGTGGTAGGCACGGGCGGCTTGTTGCAGCAGATGATTCACACTATTGGCGGGCTCGACAACATTTTCATGGGGGTTCCCAGACTTCACTTCTTTGGGCTGGGGTGTTTGTGAAATGACAGGTATCTGACGAACGCCTAGGTCAGATAGTAGATAAAAGCTGGTGGCCAGACTGGCGGGTGTTGTGGGTAAACCGCCACGGCCAGTGACAACAAATTGGGCTTGACCCTGTTGATCAATAGCGCAGGCATTGGCAATTTGATTACTGGCGTCGGTCAGATTAGTGGGCAGCTGGGTTAAGCCTCTAGCTGGATCAAGATTGGGGGAATTAATGGAGACTTCACCATCTAAGCCAAACTGGGAAGAGGCGGAAATATCGAGCACCTCTGTACCTAGCAAGGCAATGGTAACAATGTTGATATTACCGCCGTTACCCTGAAACGCTTCAGCCGTAATCCGGTTTTGACCTTCCCGCAGCGCAACAATAAATTGGGCGTTGATGTCGATATTTCCGCCATCTCCCCCGGCAGCCGCTGTACCGGCTGTGGCATTAATTTCACTGCGATCGGCCAGGATCAGGGCATCTTCTGCTTGAATGCTGATGTTGCCGCCGTCGGTACTGGCGGTGGTGGCACTAATGTCCGATTGATTTCGCAGAGAGAGCAAATCGGCATCAACGGAGATATCGCCTCCTTGTCCTGCGCCCTGGCTATTAACGGTAATGCTGCCATTACTCAAGCGAGCGGTGTTAGCCGTTACATTAATGTTACCGCCGCGACCGGTGGATGTTGTCGTGGTGTTGGCTGCGATCGCACCCCCATTCAGTCTCAAAGTATCGCTGACATTGACGTCAATCGAGCCCGCATTGCCAATTCCTTCAGTATTTGTCTGAATGGTTGCCCCGTTCGTAATGTTGGCCGTATCGACATTCACCCTGATATCTCCCGCATCCCCCGGACTACTAAAGCCAGACGTCCCCGTATTGGGAAGAGGCAATGTACCAAAGGTGGAGGCAGAGATCTCTACATCATCGGTCAGCGTCAGCTGCTGTGTTTCAATCTCAATATCTCCAGCATCCCCTACGCCCCTAGATTCAACGGCCAATCTTCCGGGACCGGCAATGGTAATCGCTTCTGGCGCAAATACCTGTAAACTTCCCCCCTGTCCCTGTCCAGATGTCGAGGCAGAAATGTTGGCACCAGGTGCTAGAAGAATACTTAACTCAGGATCTAACACAGCAGCCCCCTGTCCAAAGTTTGTATCAAACGGCTGTAGAGTCAATGTACCAGCCGGTGTCTGCCCTTCCGTTTCAGCAAAAACACCCACCTCACCTGCCAAATCCATGCTAGAGGCATTTAGGGTGATACTGCCACTGCCCTCAGTACCGGTCGCTGTGGCGGTCGCTGTGGCCGTAATCCGAGCATTGTCTGCAAGAGTTAATTGGGGTGCATTGAGCAAAATATTCCCCGCGCTGCCCTGGGCATCGGTCACTGCTGACAAAAATGTGTTGTCCCCTGTAACCAAAATCTCTGTATCTGAATTAATCGAAATATCCCCAGCGGCACCTGAACTCACCGTATTGCTAGAAATCTGAGTCTCGTCTTGAATCGTGATCAATCCTGGACTGGTAATGCGTACATCCCCTGCATCGCGGATGCCCTGGGCACTACTGATAATGCTGCTATTACCCAAGGTTAGATCGCCATTGCCAATAATATCGACATCTCCCGATTCTCCAATCCCATCAATTTCAATAATCAGCGGTGGACCAGAACCAATATTCACGGAGACTGTGGCACTGGTGATGAGATCAACATTATCTAACAGCAGATCACCAGTGCCATTCACTAACAAGTTTCCTGCCTGACCTTGGGAAGAAACCGTCAAAATATCTAAACCTGAAATCAAATCCTGAGCCGATAGGATGACCTGGCCCCCACTACCGCTCCCTGCCGCATTTTCAGAAATGGAAAATGAACGTAGGGAGAGCGCCTCACCAGTTAGCACATTGGTGCCTAAAATATTACCTTGTTCTGTAATCAGAGAGATATCTCCCCCATTACCTGATGCTCCTGCTTCTGAGAACGAGAAGGTGGATATCGGAACATTCAGATCGATCTCACCACTGTTGGAGAATATAGACAGATCGCCTCCATCGCCTCCAACTGCATCATCACTGTCGGCAGCATTGAGAGATGCGAACGTACTTATAGAATCAGTAACGGTAATATCTCCAGAGTTGGACGATAGCGTAATACTTCCTCCATCGCCTCCCTGGGTACTTCCGGTTGAAGAAGATGTACTGGCAAACGTCCGCAGAACCTGAGTTGTAATGTCGCCAACATCGTTAGTAATTGAGATATTTCCCCCATCTCCCCCCACAATTGTTGGGGCTGTTTGAGCAGAAGAAGACGTATTTGAACTGGTTTCTAAGCCGGATGTGACAAGGATATCTCCAGTTCTATTTGTAATTGAAATATCACCACCGCGACCTCCCATTAATGTCCCCGTTGATGAGCTTTGTGATGTAGACGTATTAATAGTTTGGAGATTGATAGTACCTGCCTCGCTAGCAATTTCAACCTGCCCTCCAGTACCGGCAATCAAATTCTCCGTATTTCCACTTATGATTGTCGTGGCTTGCAAAGACCTGCTAGAGATATTGCCAGTCACGGTTGAGAGCAGAATGTCTCCCCCTGTCCCTCCAGAAACTACAGCACTCGAAGAACTACTATTACTGGTTGTGGAATTTAAAGATACGCCACCTACATCAATATTGCCGGAGTTTGTGAAAACATTCAGGTTGCCTCCAGAGCCACCTGAAACAGTCTCTCCTGATATATTTGACGTTGACGTAATGCTCCCAAGGGTTACATCACCGGAGAGAGTGGAAACAAAAAAATCACCCCCGCTGCCACCCGTTGCATTATCTCCCCCAGCTATTGTTCTTGCATTAGCATTTGAGATATCGATATTCCCAGAAGTGGTTGTAATGGCAATATCACCACCGTTTCCAGTGACGATATCATCATCAGCAATAGCGCGGGAAATGGTTAATATGGATGGGATTTGGATGTTGCCAGAGGTGGTGGACAGGGTGATATCTCCCCCCTCTCCCGCTGTCAGGTTACCCCCTGTGGAATTGGTATCCGTGGTTAATGTGCCTGTCAAAATATCACCTGAGGTGGTGGACAAGGCAATATTGCCTCCCGATCCTGCGACGATATTGTCACCACTAGAAAATGTTATTACAGAGGTGGTTAAATCACCTGTTAAGAGATTTCCTTGACTTGCGATCGTAATATCTCCCCCATCTCCCCCAACAACATTGGCCGATCCACCTAATGTTCGAGCCTCAGTAATTAAATCACCTGTTGTAACGCCGCTTTGGCTTGCGATCGCAATATCTCCCCCGTCGCCACTGGCAGAGGTATCAATATTGGCTAATGACAACAGCCCACCTTCAATAACAACGGCTCCGCCTTGCCCCCCTGCTCCATTACTGGAGGTGATGATATCATCGCTAGAGATAGTTCCCGTCCCCGTTGAGAGCCTAACGTCCCCTCCCGTTCCTCCAGCACTGTTAGAGGAACTACTCCTGACCCGGGAATCTGATGATAGGGGGCCAATATCAAGGTTACCGGAATCTGAGGCAATGGTAATGTTACCGCCAAAGCCACCTGTAACGTTATCGCCATATACCTGTGATATTGCAGTCATACTGCCAAGGGTCACATCGCCAGAGATAGTTGACACTGAAAGATCGCCCCCGCCTCCACCTGTTATATTATTTCCAGTGGCGAGGAGTCTTGAAACAATATTTGAGATATCAACATTCCCAGAGGTTGTTGTAATGGTAATGTCGCCACGCTCGCCAATATCAATGATATCCCCAGAAGCAAAGTCATTGGAAAAGGTGCCCAGGGATGAGACTTGAATATCTCCAGATGTAGATGACAGGATGATATCTCCACTATCTGCACCGGTTAAGGTGTTGCCAGACATGCCCTGGGCGTATGTGTCTAATCGGTTCGCAGAAATATTACCCAGGGCGGTTGACAGAGTAATATTTCCTCCCCTGCCCTCAACAACATTGTCAGCATTACTAGAAAACGTGGTAGCTCCTGTGGTTAAGTCGCCTGTAAGGATGCTACCCTGAGCTGAAATCTCAATATTTCCACTATCTCCACCAAACACATTGTCAGTACCCCCAAATGTCTGCATAGAGGTATTGCCATTTCCAATGGCAACGTTCCCCTGACCCGCAATCGTAATATTTCCACTATCTCCACCAAATACATCGCCGACTCCGCCAAATGTCTGGGCAACGGTGTTGAAATCATTGATGGAGATATTGCCTTGACTTGCGATCGCAATATCTCCACCACCACCATTGGCAGATGTATTAATATTGGTCAATGACAATGCTCCACCGGCATCAATCACCACTGAGCCGCCTTGGCCCTCGGCACCCACTCCAGAAGTTGTAATATCATTGGCTAAAATATCTCCCGTCGATCTAAGCTCTAACGCACCACCGTTACCTTCAGTCAAAATAGCAAACAACAATTGTGTGCCAGCCGCTTCTCCCCAAGGGGCAACATCTCCAGCTTGAAACAGCTCGCCAGAGTCTCCGCCAACATTATCAACAATATCTAAAATCCAAACCCCGTCGGCTACGTTTCCGGCAAACAGATCTAAGTCTTCGTTGGGCCTAAGGGTGCCAATAAACGGTGCCGTTCCATCATTAATGGAACCGGGTGCATCATCATCGAAAAGCGTATCTTGAAAATTATCACCGTTACCCCCCACTCTATCAAAGAGGATCAGTGAGTCATCATCAGGACTTGTTAGCGTTACCGTTAAATCTGCATCAAAGGTGTGGGCAGCAGAAAATCGAACATCCAGATCATCTACAGTGCCGACTCCGTCAGGAACAGTAAAGCTAAACTGGGCAGACCCCGATGTACCTGTGGCTGGAATTGGGCCTCCGGCATCAACATCCACTGTTATCTCTTCAGATAAGGTGGATGTGTCGATGTTGCCGAGCAAAAAATTGGCTCCAGAGATAGTCAAATCTCTACCATTGGTCGCTAAAGTATCTTGTAAATCCAGCATCACCACATCCCCAATGCCATCTCCATTAGCATCGGCAATAAAGGCGATGCGACCTGTTCCATTGGAAAAACGCAGTTGGTCATCCGCTAAATCTTCAACAGTAATGCCATCGGTTGCTTGCAAAATAACATCGGTATCCCCAGACAGACCTTCCAGCTCAGATTCAAAAATTGTGCTGGGACTGACATCATTAATCGCGCTTAGGGGAGCACTCAAGACCTGTCCTGCCAACCCAGAGGCATTCCCTGCAAAGCTATCTGTTCCGTCTGCTGCACTATCGGCTGTACCGTTGGCAATGGTAATCGTAGTGGGGTCTAGCAACAAAATGCCCGTTTGACCAAAGGGTGAGGTTGTATCGACAGCGCCACGAAAGATTAAATGGCCGCCACTGGACACTTCTACAAACCCGCCATTAGAGAACTGTACTGGGTTATTAGCGCCACGAGCCGTAATATCGCCATAAAAACCCGTCACCTGATCGGACCAGATGGCAACCGTACCACCGTTACCAGATTGCAGGGCATTGGCAATAATGCGAGTGTTAGGACCAATAAATGTGCGTTGAGCATTGAGTTCTGGATTCGCACCTTGTAAGAGCCCACCAATTAAAACGGTGCCCCCTCCGTTGCTCTCCGAGACATCAATCAGCGCGCTATCCAGTACCCCTACTGTTTCACCAAATAGCCCTACCGTGCCACCAGGAACCATGAGATCACCTGTGTGGGTAATGTTGCGTCCTTGCAACGTGAGCGTTTGTCCGGTTGGTACTGCCAGACTACCGGCATTGGTAATATCCCCCTGACCCAGCTGAACTCCTGGGGTAACACTTAATGTGAGCAAAGGTGGCGCTTGAGGATTGGTCGCACTAAATTCGACATCATCACCAAAGGTAAATGCCTCTGCCGTACTAGCTGTAAAGGAGCCAGGAATATCTAGACTGGCACTGGGTCCAAAGATAATGCCGTTAGGATTCAGTAAAAAGAGATTGGCACTGCCCAGAACCCCTAACGTGCCGTCAATATTAGAGGTGTTTTGTCCAGTGATTCGTGAGAAAATGTTACTGATATCCAGTGGATTGGCAAAGTAAACTGCCTGACCAGGGGCAATGTTAAATTCTTGAAAGCTATGGAAAAGATTATCGCTACGGATCGTGCCCCCCTCGATTAAATCCGATGGCAAGCCTCTCACATTAACGTTGGGCTGAATCTGGGTATTTGTAGTGGCATCAGGAATCAGTTGAGCTAATGCTGGCCTTGTTGGTAAGAGACTACAAAAGCTAAGGATTAACAACTGTTTCAATTTTTCTGAGTGTTGCTGATCCTTGATATGGGTTGATTTCTGGGAGCTTGACATGTTGCTATTCTGGTTTTCAGATGCACCTCTAAAGTCAATCATGACCTTTTGTAAGGTGAGCACTGTGCTCAATATTTTCCAACCAAGGAGTTTACTGAAGTTACCCTTTATAGTGCGTGACTTGCCCATCATTGTGAGAATTGGTTCAATGTGATTTTGCCTATGGACACCCTGAGGAATTCGAAACTCGATGATATTGTATCGAAATGTATAAGGTATATAAGGAACCCTTCATAAAAACTCATTCTCTTACATACATCAGAGGTAAAAGCACCTGAAATACAAGGAGATGCGTCAATCCGATCGGGTAAGGAAGAACATAACTAATTCCTCTCCAGGACCCATTGAAGCTTTACTATGGCAGTTGGCTTGACCCGGCCATAATGAAGTCAAGTTTAGAAACGGCTAGGACCAGTGATGAACTTCACAGCTGTCCGGAGAAAACGGTGATCTGAGCAATCTGGCGTCATGATTGCAGTCACTCATCCCTCTAATTACTTAATAAACCTGAACTTTTACCTGAACTTTTACCTGAATAAACCTCAACTTATCGGTATTTTTTCTGCTCTCACTATTCGGCATATTGGGGATGTGAGTTATCAGAGTTTGTATTTTACTTTAGCAATTTTGGTGAGTAGAGTGCACATCTTTCACCATGGCGTTGTTCTTGAAATCAATGAAAACCTAACGATGGCCAGCCAGGAAACCGAAAAATGCTTAAAGACGATCTAAATACTTTATCTACGAGTTCTACTGTTCAGCTACCCGATGGACAGAGTGATAGTCTCATATTCCCTATTGTTGAAAGTCAGAGGGAAATTGAGGGTGACAAACAATGCTTAAATGAAAGACGATTAGATAATGTGTCTATGGAGCAGTGGATAGCTGTTGCGAATATTCAATCTGGAACATTGCAACCGCGTCAGTATTTTGATGAGTCGGAAATCGATAGCCTGGCCAAGAATTTTAGAGAGAATGGCTTTAAGGGGATACTTAATGTTAGACCGTTAGATACTGAGCGATATGAGCTGATTGCAGGGGAACGTCGTTGGCGAGCTGCTAAAAAAGCAGGGATTAAAAAAGTTCTCTGTTTGGTAAATCAGTTTAGTGATGAAGAGGCGTTACAGTTTTCGCTGATTGAGAACATTAAACGAGTTGATCTCAGCAAATTAGAGGAAACTATGGCCATCTTGCGATTGATCGAGATGCGTTATGGACTCAGTCAAACTCAAGCCTCTAAAATTATACGAACAGAAGGGCATCCGGATAAACGTTCCCGGTGTGACGTTGCACCAAGCCAAGAATTGCAAAATATTGAAGCAGTGCTGCGGTCCTTTGATATTGAACTACAAACGTTTCGAACCCGAAACTTGCGTAGTCTTTTCCTACCGAATGAACTGATTCAAGCTCACCTGAAGGGACAAATCTCGTGGTCAATTGCTTTAGAGATGCATAAGCTTAAGGATACAACAGTGCGTCAGGCATTGCTGGAGGAGATCTTAAACCGAGAGTCTACATCATTTCGGTGGGTGCAGCAGAGGGTGAAAGCATTAAGAGCAGAAGTATCTGAACCGATTAAACAAGCTTCAGCCTCTCTTGGTCATCAACTAAAAGTTGTCGCTCAACAGATAAATAAGGTTGAACAACAGCTCAATCAAGATCAACGACATCAGCTTGAGACTATTCTACAGACATTAGATGATTTTTTAAAGAATGCTGGTGAATAGTTTTAAGGCGTGCAATAAGGATGTTTAAGATACTTTGATAGATGCCTGATTTGAAGGTCAAATGCTGTCAATGCTATTGATTGTAGTGCTCAATCTCTTGTCAACTTTATGGTTAGTAACTATTTTAAGTTGTCTATTAGTGAAGTAACTTGAGTGATGCAGATTTGTATGCTGAGCATGTATCTCTCTTAGAGCCTTTGTTGAGTAAATTATTATTTGGATATGGAATAGGGCAATGCCATTCATCAGATGCCAAATCTGAGGAGAGACTTAGGGTAAAAAACGTACTTAGGTAGAGACTCTCTTATAAGAGGCTGGCTGTCAAGGAATAGCCAGCCTTTTTCACTGAGGAAAGACTGTATTATGTTCTTGTAATGGTCTGACTCAAATTGCGTCTAGTTTCTTTTTGGACGGTTACCTTTGATGGCTACCTACTAATCAATTGCTAAGTGTGATTTGTGTTAACCCCATAGATTGACACAAATCACACATGTTTATAACACCTGAATAAATCTGAACTTTTATCTGAACAAACCTGAACATTTCAGGATGTTTTCTGCTAGAAGTTTTCGCGATAGTGAGGTCATTGACGTAAGTAAGATAGGTTCAAACAACGTTGCAATGATCTAGCCACGGGACTGCATCAGAAAAGATTACTCACTTATTTTTTAACTGCTTTAGGAGACTAAGTAAATGTCTGACGGAGTTTTTAACCCAGAAGTCAATGGCGTTGTCCTCACCGGAGATGGTGGCAATAACGTCTTGAATGGTACCAATTTAAACGATCAACTGTTTGGTCTGGGTGGTAATGATCGCCTCAAAGGGATGGCCGGGGCCGATTTACTGGAAGGTGGAATTGGTAATGACTGGCTTTCCGGTGGTAGAGGAACCGATAAATTAGAGGGCGGTGTTGGTAATGATGTATTGCTAGGTGGTAAAGGCCACGACTGGCTCTTTGGCGGTGAGGGTGCGGATTCACTTTGGGGGGATGGTGGCAATGACAATCTCAGCGGCGGTGAGGGTAATGACTTACTGCTTGGTGGTTCAGGTAACGATCTTCTGGATGGTGGATTAGGTAACGACGTTATCCATCTTGGTAAAGGCTCAGATATTGTTTTGTTAGCTCCTGGCAATGGATTTGACGTACTAACAGACTTTAAGGATGGACAAGATAAAATTCAGCTAGAGGGCGGTCTCACCTTTGAGGATTTGGATATCCGCAAACACGGTAGATTCAGTTCAGAGATTCGCATTGATAAACCAGGCGACCCGAATGATGGTGAGAGATTGGCAAAACTTGTAGGAATTCGTCCTAATAAGTTAACTGAGGATGACTTTATCTTTGATGACGGCGGCTCTAATAGTGCACCAACCATTACCAGTTCTGCGACAGCGAGTGTGGCGGAGAATCAGACCAGTGCGATAGATGTGGAGACATCGGATGATAATGATTCCGAAGGATCTGGCTTGACCTATAGCCTGAGTGGTGGAGCAGACCAATCCTTGTTCTCGATTGATGCTAACAGTGGTGTTGTTACCTTTACCAATGCGCCGGACTTTGAAGCGCCTGTTGATGCCAATGGCAACAATGACTATGAGCTTCAGGTTACGGTTACAGATTCCTCTGGTTTGACCGATACGCAAGACCTGGTCATTAGTGTGACCGATGTAGCTGAGAATGCAGCTCCCACCATCACGAGTTCAGCCACGGCTAGTGTTCCCGAGAATCAGACCAGTGCGATAGATGTGGAGACATCGGATGATAACGATTCCGAAGGATCTGGCTTGACCTATAGCCTGAGTGGTGGAGCAGACCAATCCTTGTTCTCTATTGATGCTAACAGTGGTGTGGTGACCTTTACCAATGCGCCAGATTTTGAAGCGCCTGTTGATGCTAATGGCAACAATGACTATGAGCTTCAGGTCACGGTTACAGATTCTTCTGGTTTGACCGATACGCAAGACCTGGTCATTAGTGTGACGGATGTAGCTGAGAATGCAGCACCGACAATTACGAGTTCAGCCACGGCTAGCGTTGAGGAGGAACAGACGAGTGCAATTGATGTCAATGCGACCGATGATAATGACTCTGAAGGCTCAGGCTTGACCTATAGCCTCACAGGTGGTGCCGATCAAGCCCTGTTCTCCATTGATGCTGATACTGGTGTAGTCACGTTCAATGCAGCACCTGATTTTGAGAATCCTGGAGATGCTGGTGGCAATAATGTCTACGACATTCAGGTCGCCGCAACTGACTCAGGTGGTTTAACGGATGTTCAAGACATTGCTATCACGGTTACCGATGTGGTTGAAAATGTGGATCCTGTTGCCCAGAATCAGTCCTATTCCACCTTTGGTAATACGGTGCTAGAGGTTGCCGGTGCAGATATTCCTGGTAATGAGGTGGCCTCTGTAACCAGTGCAACTAGCCTGCTTACCGGTGCGACAGATGCCAATGGTGATACATTGTCTGTTCTTGAGGAGACGAAGACTACTACGGAGGGTGGAAGCGTTACCATTAATGCCGATGGTAGTTTCTTCTATACTCCTGAGGCAGGCGATGCCAGCGTTGCCGATACCTTCACGTTTACTGTCTTAGATGGCAATGGCGGTAGCAGCACGGCAACGGCGACGATTAATGTGAGTAGCGATCGCATCTGGTATGTTGACGATGATGCAGCAGCTGGCGGCGATGGCACGTCAGGGAACCCGTTCAATAGCCTAGTTCCCATTAACACTGGCGGTAGCAGCGACGGCCTTGATGGTGCTGGCGATACCATCTACGTCCTGGATGGCTCCTATGGTAGCGGCATTACTCTGGAGAATGGTCAGTCCCTATTGGGTCAAACAACCGATTTAGTGGTTGGTGGCACCACTCTGATCTCTGGGGCTAACGCCAATCGACCGACAATCACCGGTGATATTGGCCTGGCGTCGAGTAATACGGTGCAGGGGATTGACGTTGACGGCGATATTACTGGCTCCAATGTCGGTAGCCTGACCCTTGAGGATGTGGTCTTTAGTAACAACGGAAGTAATCTTGCGATTACAAACAACACGGCTGGTGCCACACTCAACATCCTGAATAACACCCTGACTCCAGTCAATCCAACAGGAACAAACCTGACCCGGTTCTTGATTGACAACAATGCTAACAATGCCATTGTTAATATCACCGGCAATACGATTGATCGTGGCACCTCAAGTGGTGCCGATGTGCTGCGGCTTGAAAATAGTGGCGATGGTGTGACGGCGACGATCAGTAACAACGACATTGATGCCGATACTGGCACGCTAGGGGCCGGTTCAGGCATTGAGGTCATAAACTTTGCAGGTGTTCTCGATGTCTTAGTCGACAACAACACCGTTGATGGCACCGGTAACTTCCATATTCTGATTGACTCAGAGAATAACGGTACCATTAATGCCACGGTGACTAACAATAGTGTGCCGTCAGCAATAGCACCGAGTATTGCCAACAATGCTAGTTTGGCGTTGAATGCGGAGGACAATGCCACGTTAAATATCAGTGTGACTGGCAACAACATGCAGAGTGACAATGGCACCACCGGCACTGGTAATCTCCCGTTTGAAGCAGACATCTTCTTCATTGACAGTGGTGCAAATGCCGTCGTAAATGTTGCCCAAGCCCTGGCCGATATTTCCGGATTAAATAATGGTGATTCGGTGGGGCAATTTGGCAATAACGTCAACTTTGGTGTATCTTTTTAGGTCGCTCTAAATCAGCTGTATTATCTGACCTGATCAGCATGGGTTAGATAATCTCTGGGCAGCTAACAAGAAACCGTCGCTGGTCTAAACCAGCGACGGTTTCTTACTAAGATTCACGTCGTCGTGCTCACGTACCTCACCTCAAAGGGCGCATGACGTTGCACCTCAATGGATATGGCAAATAGCCTACCGTTTGCTTTCAGCCAAAAAACAGGTTAGCGTTCTGAGGCGCTAACCTGCTGTCATTGCGTGTATTGTTCCAAAGAAAGCTTTAGCCCCGGCTTGGAAAGATACCAGTAAGGGCAATGAGAAAATTGAGGCTTAAGTAGGGTTGTTCATTATCAACCCTACTCGACGAGTCAGAACCGACTGAACTCAGGCTGCTACTTGCCATGTCAACAGGGCTAGTGGCACTGCCATAGATGTTGATATCTGGCTGGGCCAAAATATTGTTGGATGCAGTTGTTGATCCACCAAAAGCGGTTGGTACTTCTACTGCTGCTGCCTGATGGGTATGAGAAGGCATGTTGCTCTCCGTGAGAGTCACTGTGGCAGAGCCTCCATGTTGCCCAATGTTGTAACGATTAAGGCCTGGTCCTTGACCCATGCCAACGGGAGCTCTGCCCTGAAGGTTGGGTAGACCAAGGGTGTTACGGCCATCCCCACCAAAGGTGGTGCCAAGTACGGCAAAGAGGGCCTGGTTTTGACTAATACTCACGGTTGACCCATTACAAAATGCCCAACCCCGAATGGCGTAGGTACCGCCAAAAAGTCTGATCTCGCCAATAAATGGTTCTGCCATGGTAGTGGATCTCCTAATTACGTTTGGGTTGGATAGATACCCGTAAGGGCAATAATAAAGTTAATGACCTGGAAGGACATGAGGTTGTTCACTGAGGAAGCACTCCCTCCACTGCTAGCAATCACTGACGATGACATACTACTAGTGCCTGAAGCATCTTCGGCATAGATAGGATGGGCATCAGGAGCCGTGGCAAGAACTTTACCAGTTGGCACAGTGTCGGTAGCAGAATTGCTGGAAGCCTGCCAAACATGGGTATGGTTGGGGATGTTACTAGCCGTAAGAGTGACTGTTTCTACGCCTGATTTTGTTCCAATAGGACGATTGGTGAGCCCTGGTCCCTCGCCATAATGCATAGGCACTCGCCCCCGGAGATCGGGTAGCCCAAACGTAGTACGGCCATCGCCACCATAAATGGTACCGAGCAGTGAGAACAAGGCGTCATTTTGCTGAGTCGACAATAGTGAACCATCACATAGGGCCCAACCAACAGGGGCAAAATTGCCCCCAAACATGCGAATCTCGCCGATATAGGGTGTTACCATGAATTAATCTCCTTAATTACGTGGAGGGAATGTACCCGTCAGAGCAATACAAAATTCGACCGCAAGGAAGGGCTGCATATTATCGATAGCCTGCCCACCACCGGCAGAACCAACCGTATTTGAATTTAGAGAAACCAGATTTGCGGCATCTGCATAAATGTTTACGTTGGCAGTGTGGGCTAAGACCTGATCGCTTGGGGTAGTGCCCGAAGCATCAGCGCTCGTTGCCTGAACCGTGTGGGTGTGGGATGGCATGTCAGATGTTGTCAGGGTGGAACCTTCTTCACCGCTCCGTTGCCCCTGGGGATAACCACTGCCAAAGCCGATGGGCACCCGCCCCCGTAAGCCTGGTAGGGCAAAAGATGTCCGACCATCGCCACCGTACGTCGTGCCTAATAAGGAGTACAGTGATTGATTTTGATTAATCGCTAAGGTCTCCCCATCGCACTTGGCCCACCCCCTTGGGGGAAAGTTAAAGCCAAACATCTTAATTTCCCCTAAAAAAGGTTCACTCATAACGTGATCTCCTGGTTTAAATTGACATATTGTTGACATGTGGGCATTAGGCCCTAAGAGAAAAGGAATCAACCTTAAGGTGTCCATTCCATCAGGTTATAAACACCTGCATCTCCTATTTGCCTGAATCCAAGGCGGTGATAAAGGTTTAGGGCACGGTTGTTGGGCTCCACGTGAATCCTGACAGGCTGATTTCTAGCCTGTGCTTCCGCCAAGATTGTGTTCAACAAAGCTGTGCCGATGCCACAATCGCGATAGGCGGGCAACAAAGCAATGTCGATAATGCAAATTTCATCAGCGCGTCGATCTAAATATAGTCGGCCTATCGGTGCACTTGATTGCTCAATAACCCAATAATGAGCCTGCTTAAAATTGTTCTGATAAAACGTATGTTGGGCGTTGAACTGAAACTCTAAAAATGCCTGTTTTTGTTCCTCTTGCCAAGGAACAACAGCCAATTCTTCCTCGCGAGTGCTGTTATAAACCTGCCTGAGAAAAGGTTGATCGGCATCGGTGATGGGTCGCAGTGTAAGCTCGTAACGAGCAATCGCCTCTCCTTTTAGCAATGGGTCTGCTGAGACATAAACCATAGGTTATCGATGTTGTTTGTGTGGAATAGGCTTGGCCTGGCAAGGACGTAGGCGCACAAGACTGTGCGCCCCCATAAGAAAGGATCGAAATCAGTTAAAGATCGCTTCGTAACGTATTCCATCTGATGCACCGGCCACAGGTACTAGAAAGATACTCAGATCACCTAGATCTGAATGGTTCATGGAATAAAGTTTTTGAGGTAACACAACATCACTCGGCCCCTTAAACAGAAGGGAAAATGATTCAGAACGAGCGCTTGAAGACGAACTTAGTTCAACAGCTTCCAACAACTCTAATTGCAAAGAAGTATCAGGCTCAGGACAGACTTGAAACGAACTACCAACTGTGGATGAAAAATCAGATAATGTCAGCGTTTTGAACATCGGAGCTTATTCCTCGTAGTATTGATCTTTTGAACTCCTGCGTGCTACGCAAATTTACCTAGGTAACTATCAAGCTATCGTATTCTAGCTGACAACAAAGCTTAAATTTAAATTTCATTACTCTACTTTACTGATATTTGTACCTTGTTGAATTGAGTTTGTAATAACAAAGCAAAACTGAGACTTTTCCCCACTTGGCCGAATAAATTGAGGGATGTAAACACCATGGGAAATAGAGAAAAAGATCGAAAGACAGGGGGTAATTGAATACGATCACTGAGAGAAACGGCAGAGTTTATTAAATTCGTCATAATTGCACTGTCAGAATGGCTGAATACAATTCACTATTTTGGAATTGCATCTAGCATTTTGGGAGAATAATACTTCCATTTACAGAACTGGACAGTGCGAAGTTAATCTCCACCAGATGAGAATTTCTAGAAAAAGAACATCCCTGTAGCCAACTGGCAAGGAATGTCCGAAACTGGCTGAAATCATACCAATCAGCCGGTTTTATTATGGAGTTATATGAGCGCATAGAGCAAATAGTTTTAACATTCCGTCCAGTCTTTAGCCGCGAAGCTAGTTTCGAGTGGTTTGTCCTGCTGCTATGGGGGGTACTCTTGACGACTCAACCGTCTGGGGTCACCAGCTATGTGAATGGGATTGGTCTGAGTGAAGGCTATTATCATCCTTGAAACTCTATCCCCAACCATATTTCCTAAAAGTGAGATTTAAACGAGGTTGATTGCATTGGGGATCTGCAATCAACGCATGCTCATAATTTTCCTGGCAGCCTTTGCCCATAAAGAGCAGACTGCCCGAGGCAAGGGGAATAGCAAAACTTTCGTTAGGGTTGGTAGGCTTGCGGAAGATAAATTCCCGTTCGGCTCCAAGGCTGAGGGATGCGATCGCAGATGTATCTCCATAGGCTGGCAAGTCTCTATGAAAGCCCATACTTTTGCTACCATTTTGGTAATACACACATCGCGCTACCTGAAATCGAACACCTGTCTTCCGCTCAATGCAGTCTCGCACATTGGCCAGGGTCTGAGGCCAAGCTGACCTTTTACCCCATACTTTTGGAAAAGCTTCGAATGAAGTTAGTTCCGCGTCAGCAAATAGGTAAGTGCCTAGTTCAGTGATTTGCTCGCTCCCATCGGCCATTTTGACAGTCTTGTTGGTAACATCAAAGCTAGAGATAATCTCGTCAAAAAGTGACTTCGCTTTGGTTCTGCCTAAAAAATCAGCATCATAAAACGCTTCACAGTCTATGGACAGTAGTTTCATTAGTTTGATATCTGCATAATCTCGCCTCGGTGCAACGTCACACCGAAATTTGACCTATGTCCAGTAGGCCCTATCATACTAACATTGTGGTTAAGAGATAAGAATTTTATAAATTCCAAAGGTTATGGCTGAAGCAATGAATACTTGCTTACAAAGCTCTTTTTAGTCTAAAGAGATTGTAGTACGGTTAATTCTTGAGCAATTAGAGTATGCACTGGAGTTTGGCAAATTTTAATCATCGGTAACAGTAAACGTTCGAGTGACTGTTCCTAGCTCGGTTCCTCCTAGATTCTCTTCAGAAAATAGGGTAAACGTAATTGTATTGCTCCCCTCATTTAGGAATTCTTCTCCACCAATGGACTTACTGTTTTTCTTGCCAAATAGGCTATAGGGGGGAGCATTTTCAGTTCTTACAATTTGACCATCATTTAGATTAACTTCCATACTGTTCACCTTATCCAACCAAGGGCTATTCTCAGGAAGATTGGCAGCAATCGTAATTTCGCAATCATCAATCTCATCTTCAGATATCTGGGTGTTATTCTCTATTACGGTGAGTACCCGTTGTTTATCTGTCCTGACCAGGGTGACTTCAAGATCAAGGGGTATTTCTGTTTCGCTTAGCTGGACTGAAAGATTGGTGATGTCTGCAATACAGCTGATGGCGTCGTCAACATCAATCTTCAGTCTTTCCGCCGTGGCCTGATTAAGTTCAATATAATCCTGCTCTGATTCCTCATCTGGCATTAGCTGTATTGCACCGGCAAATTCTAGGACATGAAATATACGCTGGCATTCAGTCCGTTGAGTCAGGATTGCGATCGCACTTTGTAAGCTGGCCAGGGTTTCAGCATCAATAACACCGGCTGGCCCCTGAGCCCCGGTTTCACCTTTCTCACCCTGGAGACCCTGAGCCCCCTGAGCCCCGGTTTCACCTTTCTCGCCCTGCTTACCCTGGAGACCCTGGGCTCCGGTTTCACCTTGTTCGCCCTGCTCACCTTGGGCCCCCTGAGCTCCGGTTTCGCCTTTCTCACCTTGTTCACCTTGGGCCCCCTGGGCTCCCGTTTCACCTTTCTCACCTTGTTCACCTTGGGCCCCCTGGGCTCCCGTTTCACCTTTCTCACCCTGCATGCCCTGAGCCCCGGTTTCACCTTTCTCACCCTGGGGACCCTGGGGACCGGTTTCCCCCTGCCCCGTTTGGGATACGCTCAGCACGGCCAGCAGGAAGGTTGACTCAGAGGAGCCATCGGTAATGGTGATCTGATGGATACCGGTCGAGAGCAAATCTGACGAAAGGCTGGTACCGCTACCTAGCATACCATCGATGCTGGAGGTCCAAATGGGGTCAGTAACCTCGGCGGGAATGGCGGAAAAGACTACAGACTCTCCTGCGGTGACAATCGCACCGTCGATGGGGCTGGTAATGCGGGGGCCGGTAATAAATGAGAAATCATCCAGCACCAGGGTGGCAAAGCTGCTGCCAGGATTCTGGATCACAACAGAGGAAATAGGCGTATCACTAACAAACCCAATAAAGCCCTCAGAATTTGTGGCCGGAAAGTCATAGGTATCCTCGTTAAAGGTGGCCTGGGCTGAGTCACCTACGGACTTGGGAGCTGAGTAGTTTGCCCCCCAGGCTAAAACAGGTTTAGGGAAGTGAATAGTCAGGGATGCCTGGGGGTTACCATCAAGACCCAAGTAAAAGGCGTTGGTGGTGTTAAATGCATGGGAGTTGGTGGCGTCGATGATCACCATACTGCCCGTCGCGCCCGTCGGTCGTATGGTCTCTATTTCTAGAACACCGACGGTATTGGTATCGTTATAAATTAACGGGCGAGGACGCTCGGCATCAAAGGTTTCAATGGTTAATGGGTTGTCTTTTATTTCGGCTTCCCAGGCGGTGCGAGTGGAAAAGGTGGTGGTGGTCATGGTGGGGGAGGGGGGGAATTAACGAGTGATGAGTAACGAGTAACAAGTAACAAGTAAAAAGTGGCGAGTAACAAGTAACGAGTAACAAGTAACGAGTGACGAGTAACAAGTTAGGGGATGGTTTCTAACTATTTATGTTGGCTAGTAGTTTGTTGGCTTGTTTGTGGTTGAGGTCTTGGTTGAGTATTTGTTTGAGGAGGGTGTTTGCGCGGTGGGTGTGGTTTAGGTGCTGGCTGCATAGGGCTGTGTTGAGCAGGGTATTAATTTGTGGGCCGTGGAGTTGTAGCGATTGTTCGAAGTAGGTTAGGGCTCGTTGGTAGTCTTGGAGTTGATAGCAGAAACTGGCTAGGTTAAAGGCAAAGTCGTTGGTTTCGCCGATGGGGAAGTAGCGCTGCCAGACTTGGTCGATGGTGGTTAGGAGGGTGGTTTGTTCCTGGGGGGTAATATCGGGGATAAGCTGCTGCAGCCGGGGGAGGTAGCGGTTAAATTGATGGCTGTCGTACTGGCTGAGGCGTAGGTAAGCCAGAATGTCGGCCACTGTTGTTTGGTCCAGAGTGTTGCGTACGTGTTTGGTAATGCGGAAAAAGTCGTCGGGGCCAAAGGTTTGGATGTAGTGCTCATAGGCCCACTGGGTGTGGTGGTAGCGCTCTGGATGCTGGCCCATGATCAGGGCGATGACGCAGAGGCTGTGGTGGGATGTCGGCATCAGGGCAATGCCTCCCTGCTGTTGGCAAAGGGTTTGGAATAGGCCGTAGTTGACGCTAAGGGAGAAACAGCCGTGGTGGGTGACTAGCCTGGGGGGGCGATTGCCCTGGAGGTGGCTGAGGTCGAGTTTGCCTTTGTCAGCGGAGAGTAGGAGCAGTCCTTGTTGGGATAGTGCCTGCAGTCGTTTGAGACAGAGAAAGCCAATGTTGGGCACCAGCAGGTGAGTGTCGGTGAGGCGATTTTTATAGTGCCGCAGTAGGGTCTGCAGAGTGGAGTCTAACCGGCTGAGATCGGTGGGTTGGTAGTCGTAGTGGAGTTCGATATGCTCCAGCAGTTTTGCCTTGGCAAGGGTTTGGGGATTTTGTTGGCAAAATAGGGAGACAAGGCAGGTTTTGATCTCACCGTTATTGATGTAGTAAAGGTCCTGGGGGATGCTGTCAAAAAGATAGTTGGCGATCACCACCAGGGGGCGTTCAAGGGTGCTGGGTCTGATGGTTTTTCCGCTATGGTGCAGGGTAAGGTGGTTGTCGTTGTTGATATCAAAGCGAGCGGTATCGAGGATGCCCTGTTGGAAGAAGGGTTGAAACTGAGGATGACGCTCCCAGGCATCAAGGTTGGCCTGGGCAAAGTCGGTGAGGATATAGCGAAAGTGGGTAAGGGGAACTTGGTGTTGCTGAGAGAGCTGGGTGAGGTGGGTGAGAAACTGAAAAGCAAAGCGCCCGGAACCTGCACCCAGTTCACATAGATAGAAGGGTTGGGTACTGTTAATGTGCTGGCTCTGATCTTGCCAATGGGCAAAGACGACTTCTGCGTAGGCAGTGGCGATGGTGGGGTTACTGGTGATGTAGTGGGGCACTTCGCCCTGGGACCATGCGTTTATACCACGCTGGGTGAAGTAGTCGCGCTGTAGGCTCCATAGTAGAGACTGGGAAAATGGCTGAGATTTTTCGATACAGTAGCCTCGGTGGTCGTTGCTGCTGGGGGCGACGTAGCCGTTATGGGTTCGGTGTTTGGAGTGTCGTTTTCGTTTTTTGCCGATGCAGTGGGCCATGGGAGTGGGAAGTAAAGAGTAAAAAGTAAAGAGTAAAGAGTAAAAAGTTGGATGGGTTGGCGTTGGGAGAAAAGTAAAGAGTAAAAAGTAAGAAGTAACAAGTAATGGGTTGGCGTTGTGGGAAAGTAACAAGTGAAAAATAATCAGTTAGCTGGACTGGGTTTTCTGCATACAAACTTGTTACTCTCTACTTGCTACTTTTTACTTTCCCTCTCACGCCGCTAGTCCAACCCCTCTCCTCCCCACCGACACCACCTGTCCTTCAAAATCACGTTCTATAAAAAGTCGATTAATCTCAGAAAATAGGGCTCTGTCGCTTTTCTGGTTACCTCGATAAAATATGTCTTCTTCATAGGCTGGGTTGTTGGGGAGGACTACTTTTAGGGGGATGGGTTGAAAACCAATTTTGGCGAGGGCTTTGCGGGAGGGGATGTTGTGGCGATAGGTGGTGGCGTAGCAGCAGCGTAGACCTAAGTAACGATGTGCCCAGTTGAGTAGGGTGGTGACGGCCTGGGGGCCGTGGCCGTGGCCTTGGAAGTTTTTGCCGAGCCAGTAATGGAAAAAGCCGATGTGTTTGAAGTGTTCGAGGCCGACGGAGCCGATTAGGCCCCAGTGGCGGTGGTTGACGGCGAACAGGTGTTTGGTGGCTGTTTGGTTGGTGTGGAGCCATTGTTGCCAGTCTTCGTCTTCGTTGTTAAAGTCGGGTAGGTTGCACAGCTTGGCGATGGTGGGATCGGCGTATTGCCAGAGAAAGTTGTCTTGGTGGTGGCTTTGGAGGGGGGTGAGGATAAGTGGGTCGGTTTGTAGGGTGTCGATGCCATTGGGTAGGGTTTTGGTTTGTTTTTGGAGTTGTTGGTAGGTGTCGAGGAGGTATTGGGGGGGCTGGTCGGTCTGGTTAATGGCTCGCTGTAGGGTTTGTTGGGCTAGGTGGTATAGGCCGAGGTGTTGGTAGGCTTGGCTGAGTAGGTGTAGGTTATTGAGGCTGTTGCGAGAGGTTTTTTGGGTGATGGCTCGGTCGAGGCGGGTTTGGTATTCTTGGCAGCAGTGGATGATTAGGGGCCAGTCTTGTAGGTGCTGACAGGCTTTGATTAGCAGGAGGAGGGTGGTGGTGGGGAGGGTGGGGAAAAGGTTGTTTTTGGGGTTGGGGAAGAGTTTTTGGCGTAGGTGGGTGATGTGTTGGTGTCGTTGTTGGGCGTTGAAGGGCTGCTGGTAGAGGGTTTTGAGGGTTTGGTGGGAGATGGAGGAGGAGGGCATGGTGGGGGTGGGGGTGGGGTGGGAGTAATAAGTGGCAAGTAACGAGTAACGAGTAATGAGTAACGAGTAACGAGTAACGGGTAGTGGGTTTGGGTTTGGGGGGTGTTTATGGGTGATCGGATTAGTATTCAGGAAAGGTCTGAGTTATTTGCGGTTAGGGTGGTTAGGGTTTATGGGGAGTTGAGTAGACGATCGTTTGATGATGCTGGGAGGGTTTTGTCTAAGCAGTTTTTGAGGGCTGGGACGAGTATTGGGGCGAATTGTGCTGAGGCTGAGTTTGCTCAGTCGCGTAAGGATTTTATTTCGAAGTATTCGATTGCTCTCAAGGAGGCGTCGGAGTGTCGTTATTGGATCAAATTATTGATCACGTCTGGAGTTGTTGCTGAACAACAATTCTCGCCAATGCTTTCGGAATTGAATAGCATTATTGGGATTCTTGTGTCGAGTATAAAAACGTTGAAAGAAAAGAGTAACGAGTAGCAAGTAACGAGTAGCAAGTAACAAGTAGCGAGTGTCGAGTGTCGAGTGGAAAGTAACAAGTAACGAGTAGCAAGTGTCGAGTGGCGAGTTTATCAACGGAAAACTCTACCTACCTAAACTTTTTACTCGTTACTTTTCACTTATTACTTTTCACTGCCCTCATAACCCAGCCCACCCAGCTTTTTACTCTTTACTTTTTACTCCCTCCTACAGACTTAAGATAGACTTAAAACCGTAGATAGACAGTGAAACGGTTATGGTTCAGGCGCGGATACCAAATCCGATGAGCTTTGAGGACTTCCTGGCGTGGTATCCGGAGGATGGACGCCGGTTTGAGTTGATTGAGGGATGTGCTGTTGAGATGTTACCGACCGGACCTCATGAGGATGTGGCTGGCTTTATCAGTGCAGAGTTAAGTTTTGAAATTCGGCGGCATCAGCTGCCTTATTCGATTCCTCGTACTTGCTTGGTTAAACCCCGCTCGGAAGGTTCAGGATATGTGCCAGATGTGGTTATTCTGAATCGTGATTTATTGCAGCAGGAGCCACGTTGGCCAACGGCGTCGGTGATTCAGCGGGGTGAGACGGCTCCGCTGGTGGTTGAGGTGGTTAGTACGAACTGGCGTGATGATTATGGTCATAAGTTTGTGGAATATGAGGCGATGGGGATTGCTGAATATTGGATCGTGGATTTTCGGGCTTTGGGTGCGGTGCGGCATATTGGGAAGCCGAAACAGCCAACGATTACGATTTGTCAGCTTGAAGCGGAAGAGTATACGATACGACGATTTTTGGCTGGGGAGCGGTTGGTTTCTGGCATATTTCCTGAGTTAGCGTTGACGACAGATGCGGTTTTTGCGGCGGGAGGGAGGGGGATAAAGTAACAAGTGACGAGGAGTAAGTAGCAAGTAAGAAGTAACAAGTAGCAAGTGGCGAGTTTATCAACAGAAAACGCTATCTACTCAAACTTTTTACTTTTTACTCCTTACTTTTTACTTTTTATCCCTCTCTGCATTGAGACATATGTGACTCGTTGGTGGCGGTGGGTTAGGGGTGGGATAGATGGATTGTTATCACCATGACCGGTTGGGGTTTTGATGGGTGATTCGGTGCGTCACGGCAGGGCCTAACGCACCCTACCTGGCTACTGCATAGAGACATATATGAATCGTTGGTAGCGTTGCTGTGTTGTGGGATGGGTGCGCGTGGGGCCTCTGGGCCGGTTTGTTGTTCTTTTGTCTCGGGTAGTGACTTGCCGCCGCTGGCGGGTAGACGACATTTCCTTGCTTTTTTTTACGTTTGCGGGCCGGCATGGTATATCTTGACCTGCTTGTTGGGGCTATAGCGGAACATGAATGTTGCACCTGTCTTCATGCCGTACTTAGATTCGTCGAAGTCGGGAAATTTATTGTCTGTGATGAATACCACAAATTCCTCGTTTTCCTCGTCCTTCTTGTAGTCGCGGACCATTGGACTGATACGCGTTGGATCATTATTTAGTGCGCGCTTAAATGCTTCTATTACCGCTTGCTTGTCTTTCAGATGGTGCAGGGCACCTTGATCAACGTTGGAAGGTTGCAGGTATCGCAGTACGTCCCTCATATTCCTGTAGAAGATCTTTGTGGCAATTGATCTCGCGTTTGTATTAAGCCATATTTCACGGTGCATAGGCGTCTTGAATTTCTCAGGCATCTCTAACTTTGATTCTTCGGCGTCGTCAAAATTATCTATATAATGGTCGTTTTGATTCTGTTGTCTTGCTATGGCACGTTGATGATTGCGATTCTCCTCAAGCTTTTTCGCCTTTTCAATCTTGTCAGCCACCGCCTGAAACTTATTCGCCAGTTCTTCCTTTTCGTTTTCTAGCTTTCTCATGTAATTGTCGAGGTCGGGTGGTTGTGTCGACTTGCTATCCTGCTCAGTTCCATCGTTTAACACGTCAGCACCGAATCTCTCGGTAATTTCTCGCCTAAGTTCCGCAAGGCTCTTTTTATTGTTCTTTTTCCGTCCGTACTTCTTTGAGCGGTCGTGTCCGTACTTCTTTGAGCGGTCGTGTCGATGCTTGTTTTTTCCGGGTTTATTTTGACTAGGCTTTCCGGGTTTATCGTTACTAGACATTTCGATTCTCCTTCTTTTCTGTGGGCTTTTGAAATTATTTATGTTCTTTGTCGGGGGGCGGGGGAGCCCTGTTTTTCTGCATCTTGTTCAGTACTATCATGATATTGTTGGTGATGCCTCGTGTGGCCTTGTCTGTTTGTTTTATCCTTTTGTTTAGTCTTATGCTTTGCTTGTTTTCGTTGCCGTTGACTAGATACCCCAAATATGATCAGTTGCGTACTGGGTCTATGCAACCCTGCTCTCTCTTAGTGCGGCCAGATGTGTATCATTTTCTGTCGTCTGTTTGATTTGTGGTCTTGTAAACATCCCCTAACGTTCCAAGCACTCAAACGAACGCTTTGTATCTTTTTAGTTTCTTCGAACTCGCTTAGGCCTCGGTTTGCCTTGGAGGGGCACCTTACGCCTCTATTATTGCTCCTTTTTTCTGTTTACTTTGAATTTTTCTCTTTCGTTCACATCGGTTGTTATTGCATGTGTCCAGCCTGAAAATATGCTCCTCCAACAACGCTAGGTATGGTTTAACGGGCAGTTCAGATTTTGTGTCGTGTTTACAACAAACCAATGGCGGGACTCCGTAGACACGCCACAATGCCTGATCCGCGTAGTCATCCTTCCGTGCCTGGCGGCGAGACGTGCTTTCATAATTTTCAAAAACCTTATCCGGAGTATAAACCCCCTGATCTTTTTCCTCAGCTGCCGCCTCACTTTTTTTCGGTGCATTATCGGTCTCTCCAGCCTTTGTAATCACCGCAAAAATTTTGCGATTGTGTTTAGTATCAAACTTTGGCGCATCATTACGCATCGCATTCGCCGGACCCAGGGGAACAGTTTGACTAATTGCCCCATCCTCCACATAGTGCCCTTCCGAACGCTCCCTAGCCATAGCCTGACTCGTCGTTGAGGACTGTATGCTATCGTCATCGCCAGTCACCGCAGGCAGATCTTACGACCGGTCATCGGTCACGTTGTTGGTCTCACGGTTCCTCCTCACTAAACTGCTGCTGTAATTCTGGTGTCTGTCGAGCCCGATCTCCGACTAACCTCGCCGCCCGCAACACCAATTGTGGCGCTTTTTCAAACGCCGTTTCGACATCCTCCTGACGATAGGCTCTCACCTCCCCCAGGTTCGTCTCAAACTGTTGCGGCTGGATATCCTCCGCAATATCCGCCCGCTTCAGATAGTCCGCCAGGGGTTCCTGTGGCACAAATACCGCATAGTTGCCCAGACGACGCTCCTGCACGGTGGCATCCTCCCATAGTGGCAAATACTGAGTTTTACCCCGCGCCACTTCCTTTGGATTGAGTAATCGCTTTGTTATTGGATTACAGCGCGCCTTGAGTTTGTCTATCACTGCCCTTGACCTCTCATGACTAATTTCTGACGACGTTATGCCATATCACAGTTCCGTGCCATCAAACGCCTGCCGGACGGGCTTGGGTGACGTATCTACATTAAGACGGTTTGTCCCAGCGGGTAGACTCTTTGCACGGTTGTTACGACGTAACCCTCGGTCTGCCTCAATTTCCTTGATAGCCGTGCGATGCAAGTTACTCTGGTGCTCGTCCACCACATCATCCGAGATATACAATCCCTGCTCTCTTTCCTCATCCGTTGCCTCACTTTTCCTCGGTACATATCGCGTCTCTCCTTCTTTTGTAATCACCGCAAAAATTTTGCGATTGTGTTTAATATCAAACCTTGGCGCATCATTACGCATCGCATTTGCTGGACCCAGGGGAACAGTTTGACTGATCGCCCCATCCTCCACATATCGCCCTTCCGAAAGCTCCTTGGCCGTAGCCTGACTCTGCTTCGGCCAGTACTGAGTACTACCATCATCGGCTGTCACCGCAAACAGATCTCGCTGCTGACCAAAGTCATATCGAGGCAATCTGTCCAGCACCTTCTCTACTATCGATTCTTTCTCTGGGATATATTTCTCCCTTAGCAATTCCTGTTCTGTCGCCTCACTTTGGAGGGGCAGATATTCCGTCTTCTGTTTCCCGAACCCATTGGTGAGTGTCGTGGCAAACACCGTTCGACCCGAGGGAAACTCCGTGACCGTTGGTCGCTTATACTGCGAGGCGTCTTCGATGGTATTTACCGGATCTTTGGCGGCAAATCCCTCCAGATATCTCCCCTCAGCTAGCTCTTGAGCTGTGGCCTGATTTTGTTTTGGAAAATATTGAACACTACCATCGACAGCTTTAGCCGCATACAGTTTGCGTTCCGGATTTTCTGGGTCTTTTCGAGGTGGTTGAAATAACTCTTCCCCCGCGATCGAAGCTTTCTCTGGAATATACTTTCCAGCATTAAGCTCCTCCATTGTAGCCTCACTTTGTCGTGGCAGATATTCTGTTTTTATTTTGTTACCATCACTGTCTAGTACGGCTGTGGCATATACAGTCCGTCCTGTACGAAACTCTGTTACCGTAGGACGGTCTCCGTCTAACTCAGATGGCTCCAACAGCCGATTGACGGGAGGTTCTTCGGCAAATCCGTCCAGATATCGACCTTCTGCCAGTTCTTGGGCCGTGGCCTGATTCTTTCGGGGTAAGTATTGAGTTTTGCCATCTGCTCCGGCGGTGGGAAACAGCGTGCGATCTCGATTATCCGGGTCAGATTGGGATGGTTCGTCCAGCACCTCCCCTGCGATTGAGGCTTTCTCTGGAATATACTTGCCAGTATTGAGTTCTTCTATGGTGGCCTCACTTTGTCGAGGCAGATATTCTGTCTTGGTCTCTTCGCCTGTATTGCTCAATGCTGCGGTGGCAAATAACGTCCGCCCTGTTCTGGCTTCAGTGGTAGTAGCTGGCTTGCCGTTCAGGTCCGCTGGATTTTTGAGCTTGTTTACCGGGTCCTTGGCAGCAAATCCCTCTAAATATCGACCTTCCGCCAGTTCTTTGGCCGTGGCCTGATTCTTTTTGGGCACATATTGAATACTGCCGTCTGGTGCCTGGGTGGCAAACAGTTTGCGATTGTTGTTATCGTCGTCAAACTTGGGAGGCTGATCTAATTCGTCGCCTACGTTGGAAGATTTTTCTGGAATATATTTCCCAGCACTTAACTCCAGTGGGGATGCCTCACTCTGGCGCGGAAGATATTCTATTTTCTCTTTACCTGGACTGTTTGTTGTTGTGGCAAATAATTTGCGCCCTGTCTTGGCATCGGTGACGGTGGGTTGCTCAAAGTTTGATGCATCAGCAATGGTATTCACCGGCTCGCTGCGGACCGACTCATCTTCCACAAAGTTTCCCGCCTCGATTTCAGACTCACTGGCTTGACTCCGAGCAGGCAGGTACTTTGTTTTGCCGCCCTCGGTGACCGGATAGATCATCCGTCCTTTGCCCAGATCGATTTTGGGCTTCGGTGCCTTGGCTGATTGAGCCTGGCTGCCATCCTGAATAGCCTTTTGTCGCCGTAAACCCGGCGGCTTTGCCACCGTAATTGTTGAACTTCGTGAGACTACGGCATTCGCTCTTGCCTGTCGCGCTTCCACCCGCCCTAATGTGGGAGCACTCTGACTGCGGGACCGCCGAGGGGCTCCTCCTGAGCTATCACTGTTGCCGCCTTGGGTTAAGCGACGGCGGCTGGCACGACTCTTGAGCAGCTTCGCGCTTTGGCGTCGTTTAAGCGCGTCTTGCTTCTTTTTACGTTTTATTTTTTTCGTACGTTGACTAGGCATAATCTCACCTCATGGTGATTAGAGAGATTTATTTGTTCCAGATCCCCTCCTGGGAGGGGTGGGTTTCTTGAGAGGGATAGGTTCTCTTTGCGTTGGTTCTCCTTGCCAAGGCTACCGTGTATACACATCTCGGAAGTGAGTTCAAAATCCTGCATTACCCCCCTCAATCCCCCCTTGGTAAGGGGGGAAGATCCGGTTCTCCCCCTTACCAAGGGGGAGTTAGAGGGGGTAATGCAACCGAAAACGCTAGTTTCCAGTACTTGTGTGTACACCGTAGCCTTGCCAAGGGGAACCGTCAGGGAGGGGGCTGGATAACTGGCGCTAACGGTCGAAGACCCCTCCGTTGGTTCCCCTTACGCTACGCTTTAGCGCATGCCCTTTGGGCTATAGGGGAACCGATGCTAGCTAAACCTTCGCTTTATAAACCAGGACCATCTCGGCATTCTTTAAGGTGCTGCCATCGCCCTTAAGCATAAAGGTCCAGCTGCTGCCGTTTTGGCCCACGTTGATGGTGTGGGGTTGCAGGTAGGTGTTGTTGGGCACCTGTAGATCATCGTTGATGGTAAAGATCGCTCCACCTTGGTCGTCGGCGTATTCATAGTGCATAAACAGGCCAATAATCTTGCTGCTGCTCATATTGGGGAACATGTCGCGGGTAAAGGTAATCTCGGCTTTATCTACATCGCCGCTGGTCAAGGCTGCCCACTGATCGGGGAAGTTGTAGGCCAGGTCAAAGAAGCTGGTGGCATGGTACGGTTTCAGTACGCCTTTGACTTCGTTGGCAAAGCGGCTGCCGCCTTGCTTGGCGGTATAGCGCAGCTTGACGGTGACATCCAACAAGTCTGCCGGGTTGTAGGACCCTTTCATGCCATTGAGTTCTAAGCGCCAGTTGGAGACGGCTCCAGTGCCTTCAAAGGGCAGATAGCGCTCATCGCCAAAGTTCAGCTCAAACATGCCGTTGTTTTCGGTGTATTGATCCACATGGGAGAGGGCCACTTGCTGGTTAGCGCGCCAGTTGACGCGGACATTGGGGGTGGCTTCATTGGAGGGATCAATCAGGTGTTTCACTGCTTTGATGTCCGCTGCCATGACCAGTTTGCTGCTGAGCTGGCTCAGGGTGGCATTTACCTGCTGCCCTTCGCCCACATCAAAGGCCAGGGAGACGGTTTTGATCTGGCGGTTGTAATGTCCGGGAAAATCATAGTCAAATAACTCTTCTGATAGTCGGAACTGGCAGAACCCTTTAGTCTTGAGATTTAATAGCGCCATGGGGTCGAGTTCCAATAGCGAGATACTCTTGGTGATTTCCAGACGACGGCTATCGGTTTCTCGATAGGCCTTTTCTAGACGATCCAGGTCATGACCCAGGCTATTACCCGACAGCAGTCCCTTGCGCTGGCTATCCCAATACATGCCGTTGATGTAGTTGACCTGGCTGGCGGCAACACCTTTTTCAAAGACAAAGGCTTGTTCTGCTTGTTTGGCGTAATCGTGGGCCAGCTTATAGGTTTGGAAGTATAGGCCCGAGATTTTGCCACTCATCCAACTGTAGAGTTGCGCAGTGGAGAACTTATTCTTCATGAAATCGGCAATGGCGTGGTGGTTTTCGATGTCCTTTTCGTGGATGATTTTTTCTTGCTTTGCGATCGCAAGCTGATGTTGCTGCGATTGAATCTGATACTCCAGCTGTTGGATTTCACTGGTTGCCATCATTTTTTGCAGAGCCCAATCCTGCGCTGAGCGTTTGAACTGGGCCGCCACACCAGCGACCTCGCCCCCCATACTCAGGGCCTCAGCTCCAGATTGAATGGCCTCACCGAATTGGGCCAACATGGACCCAATATCTTCCCCACCAGTGGTGACACCAAAGCTGAAGGGACCCGCCGTAAACTGCGGCACGATGTAGGAAAGACCAGACATGTATTTACTCAATGCGGTCACCCCATGCAATGTGGCCGCAATCCCCATCATGGACAGCTGTGTCAGTTCTTCGGGTAGATAGCCCTCATCAATCAGATCGGCATAGTGGGTTTCCTGTTGCTCGGCCCCCAGTTTAGTTTCCTGCAAATTCAGCAAAGATTGCTCGGCTTCCTGAATGGCCTCTTCCTTTAACAGTGTGGTGAGGTCAAGCAGTATGGATTCTTGTTTGTTCTGTAAAAGGCTTAGTTCTTCAGCATCTTTCTTCTCCAGTGCGGAGAGTAGAGCGTCGCTAAAGCCATTGAGCTTGGTCACCAGTTCCCGCGCCTTGGCCATCAGGGAACTAAAGCGATAGTCGGGCACCGTCGCCGCACCAGCCGCCATAGCAGCGGCGGCAGCCATGCCCCCACTGCCAGCCACGGCACTGACCAGGGCCATGGGATCGATGGGGGGCTGGAACAGTGGCAAGGGCTGGGCCACACCGTCAATGTTTAGACAAGCCCGAATTTTACCCAGGCGATCTTCTACTCGGGTCCAGTACTCGGTGAACAGCTCGTTTTCTGGTAGGTAGAAATAGGGATTAGTGATGGTATCAAACTGGGTAGCAGCAAAGCTCAGGCTTTGTTCATAATCGACCACTCCATCGGTGACTGTGTTTTCTAGATCAATCAGGAAATCATAAGCTTCATTGGGATCTACCGAATTGCCGTCTTGATCGGTGTAGAAATCACTGTAGTTCTTAGTGGACTCCAGTACCACACGGCCCATATTCTTGGGTTTTTCACCTAAGATGTCATAGGCCAAAATGTACAGCATCCGTGCTTCATTAATGCTCTCGCGGGTGTACTGTCGGAAGAGCATATCACCCCAGTCCAGCAAGTTGTCGATATAGCGCATAACGATCGCTTTGCGATAGGCAATGGGACGCAGGGCTGCAATGGCATGGGGATCAAAGGGATCGTCTAAGTATTCTGCTAACTGAGCACTGTAATTGCGCATCAGCTCAAGACGAGAATCAAGAATTTTAATGATTGCCACTACTTCTAGCATTTCACTTTGCCAAGTGGCCAACAACTCGTCAGCAGTGGTTGCGAGATTGTTGATGGCTGACTCGAGATCAGTGACATATTCCCAGGTTGCAATAGTAGACAGATCTGTCCCAGAGGCATCCTCGTATGTATCTAGATCTTCTTGGCCGAGAAACACCTTCTGGTAGCCAGCTAACATGCTATCTAGATTGGTTAGAGCCGTTCGAGCAGTTGCCACTGTATCCGTACTGGTAAGAGCCTCAAAGGCGTCTAAATCGTTGGTGAGGGTAGTCAGCAACGCATCCGGATCGACCGCCAGGAACGGGAGAAACTTCCAGTAATCAGATATTGCTGTGGGGTCGAAGATATATTCGTACCACTTTTTGGCATATTCAAACTGTTGATCCGTATTTAAGGTCTGAGCAATCAGGAAAGGTATATGGAAAAAGATTTCCCAATAGTACAGACCGTTGGCACTGTTGAAGTCGAGATGGCTGTTAACCGGCTCTGTATTGAACCAGGTACTACTCATCTGAATATTGTTAGGACTTGAGTCGTCAAAGCTGATGGCAGGTGATTCATTTATCTCCTGGGTTGACATTTTTAGAAAGTCACTAATCTCACCTGCGAATAGGATTTGGTTAAGTTGCTCAGCCGTACTGGATGTTAGGCGAATCACTTCATACTTCACAGTATCAATTTCATACGGTAAGGCGTCGGTGTATGCCAGGTAATAACTATCCTGAATCAAATACAGTTTAGAGACGTCGCTGTTGGTGTAATTATAAGCAGCCGTTATCCCAGCGGAGCGGATGTCGGCAGGTATATTTCCCCAACTTCCTGAAATCGACAGTGGAGTATCTAGCTGACTCGTTTCACTGAGGTTCTTAAGACGATAGTAATTGGTACCTGAGAAAAGATAGACACAGTAACTATCGTTACTGTCATCATCGTCATCATTGTCATCTTCGAGCACAAAAGCAGCGTCGATTTCATCACCTAGTCTGCTGTTAGTGATGAATTTTTCTAGTGATGTCGATAGCGAGGATAAGTTTGCGATCTCTGACTCCATCGTTGTCAGAAGTGTCGAACCGTTTGTAGTTAGATCAGTTAGATCAGCGACAACATTTTCTATGTTAATGACTGCAGTCTCAAAGTCAGCCATATCGCCAGCATTTTCAAAAGTGTCTTGGATGGTTGAAAGCTGGGTAAGTATTTCTTCAAGATCCACATCAAGATCGTCAAGCTCATCGTAAACAATCTCTATTTTCCTAGCACAACTACTCGCCACTTTTGATATGTCGTCTGATGACAATGATGAATAAGTCTTGGGGTAATCACTGTCGATGTATTGTGGCACCGTATCATCTGACAACGAATAGCGATAATACTCTGTTTTGGTGCTACCAAAACTGTCCTCCGTATTGAGAATCAGATATAAACAGTTATCGGCAACATAGGCCGCATCTACTCGTTCTTCGCTATTCAAGTTGGTAGATTCAACAGCACCCCAAAGACCAATAGTAGTAGAAGGCTCGCTACTGGTAGCGTTGCTTTGATAGTACACATGGTTTTCGTTGTTAAATAAATAGGTAATATCGTTTTCAGCGCTATCCGTAAAGGTGAAGCCCGCATCTACCTGAGTCCACTGGGGCAGTCCCTCGTCGTTGTCGGCTAGGGTCTTGGGGTAATCTGCATCCGGAGTAGAACTAAATTCATTAGTATCACTATCCACGGAGTAGCGGAGATATTGTGTCCCACAGAATAGATAGAGTTTTCCTTCTGTGCCAACTGTCCCGGTACCGATTAAGGCCGCATCAATTTGGTCAATTTCAATAATGCTAGAGTCATCATCTTGTTCTTCGAGGGATACTCCAAAGCTATCGACAAATGAGACCGTATTGCTATCGGTACTGTCGCTGCGTAAGATAGAGCCGTCACTATTGTTGAACCAAAACGTTACATCACCATAGGTAAATGCAGCGTCAACGGTGCTCCAGCTATCTGGCAAGTCGGTAATGGTCTCTGATAATTCAGAGACTATTGTCAAGGTAGAGAAGGAGGAACCATCATATTTATACATTGCTCCTTCCAGGATTACATAGGCGGAGCCATCAGCAGCAATATACGCTGAATCAATGGTGATGCTATCGTCTATCTCGATAGCCCGAATACCCCAGCGGCTGCTAATGGCTTGGGGACCTTCAGAAATATCACCATCAACAGAAACAGCCATGTACGTGCCATCGTCCAGGAAATAGTAGATATCATCATCGTCAAACACCTGTACGGCTGCATTGATGCTAGTTTCTGAGGTGATGTTTGAGAGATGGGCATCCGAACTCATGGCCTTTAATCCGATGTCGTCGGATAGGGCGGTCTCATTTGGTTTCACCAAAAAGCCAGAGCCATTGTAATTATAGGCAAACCAGGGGCCATCTATAGAGTCATCGCTGTAGCTCAGCATGACCACCTTATCTTCCTCAATACTGCTCTCCTCTGGAAACAATTGAGCAAACAGTTCCTGGCCACGATTCTCTATGCTGCGGGTTGCAGCTTCCTGGGAGTACAGTTCTGGTGTGAGATTATAGGCGCGATAGTAAGGCCCGGCAGGACTTGAGTCATCATAGGTGTCACTCAGATAGTAACGCACGCTGATGTAGATATTTTCGTAATCGTCATCGCTTAACTTGCTGGAGTTTTCAACAAAAATATCCGCATCGGAAATGTACAAAGACGTCTTGAGATCGGTCAATGTATGGGCCGTATCATTGAGAGTCAGTGTTGTTGTGTAGCTGGTCTCTTCAAAGCTAGTCTGCAGTAACTGAGGCTGACTCCAACGTTTGTTGAGGTTGTAGAAGGAATAGTAAATCTTGATTTCCTTTTGGCTATTACCCTGACTAGAAACCGTTTGGTTGCTATCACTGCCGCTGGTGGTGACAACGGCAGAGGAAGGATCTTCTGCACTTTCCTCAATCACAGCCCAGAACACAAACACTCGATTAAAGGCATAGACCGGTTTTACATGGTCCACTTCAATGGAAATATTTAGCTCTTCCCAAGGGTCCCAGATAATGGCGGAGCTCTCTCCACCAACAAAGGTGGCAAAGCGATAGAAATAGCGCATTGGGTCGGTGCGGGTATGGCCAAAGAGCACCAACACCTTGTTGTTGGTATCAGAACTGGTATCGTCGTAAACATAGCCCCCGGCAATGGTCAACTCAGAGACTTCTGTAAAAGAGTCCAGATAGGTGACATAGGCCTCTTCGATTAACTCATCCGTAAGTTTCCCTTGGGTCAAACTCGACTCCAGGGCCTTAAAGGCAGCAGACTTTACATCCGCATCCCGCAGCTCAGGACGAATGTAGTTTTCTGGATAGAGAAAGACTTTGCGATTCGCTTCCCACACCCGATAATTTTGAAGCCATTCCCACCGTTCCTTCAGATTGGCCTTCAGGGCCTCTTGATCGCTGGTGTCATCACCCTCCAGAGTGACCTCTTCTAGATTCATAAAGTAACGATGCAGATACAGCTGAACCGCCGCTGTTGCTTCTTTAATGCGCGAGGTCTCCGCACAGCTATCCATTTGGATATCGATCAGCAGCTTTTGGTACAGCTGTCGGGTGGTGGTGATCTCATCATCATTGGCAATCACATAGGGCACCAGGGCATCCCGCTTGAGGGTATTGACCTCATTGGTAATCTGTTTAACCAGGGTTGCATAGTTGTTATCGCAGTCCACCGACACCAGCACATCGTAAGCACCCGTCGCCGCCCTACTCACATCAGGCTGACCATTGGACCAATAGTCAGAGTCGTAGAGGGGCCGCCAAACATTGTTATACAGCTCTGATACATCCGCCCGCATCCGTTGGGTAGTGGCCAGAATATCGTAGAGACGCAGCACCAGCTCCAGGTGGAAGTCCTCTTCCATCACATTCACCGGGTCCGCCAGGAAGGCATTGCGCTGTTTGACCCAGCGTACGTCTTCTTTTTCAAAGTTAAAGATGGCGGCAAAGTGCATATAGGGCTCTTTCACCTTGCCCTTGGCCCCACTGATCAGTTCTGTCAGAGTGAGATTACCGCCAGTAAAACGCTGGCCCAGGTCTTTAAACCGAGTGATGGCATGGATATCACTCAGGAGATAATCAGACCATTCTCCCCAGCGATAGGCCAGCACCTGCACTGGCTTTTCAGCGTCGTGGTCGCTCAGGTCCAGGTTATGGGTGACAAACTTTTCTCCCGTATGGAAGTAGATCTCATCTTCAAACTTAAAGACAGTGCTCACACCGCTGTCGGTGAGGATAGTGTCATCTAGCTGAGGCCAGGTTTCATTAATATCACGGGGATACTCCATATCCACGTAGCGGGGCTCATCGTAGGGGTTAAGGGCAAACAGGTTTGCCGTATCGCTGTAGCACACAAACTGCTGGTCCTTAAAGACGAGCAATTTGCCTTCACCATCCACATAGGCCCCATCAACGGTCTGGGTGCCAGACTCACTGGTAAAGGTATTGTCGAGATTGCCCCAAATTGCATTTACCTCCCCTTCGGTACCGGCGGCACTATCGGTCTGTAGGTCGGTAACGTGGTGATAATTGCGCTCGTTAAACAGCACTAGCCCCAGCTCGCTGGCATCGGTGGCCAGGTAAAACGCTGCATCAATGCCGTTGCGATAGTCTTCCGGTAGGCTGTCTAACCCCAGCTCCTCAGCTAAACTTTCGCCAATAATCTTGGGATAGCCCTCATCCACATAGCGATAACAGTCGCCCCGGTAGGGGGTATCTCCTGTCTGTTCCACTGTATAGCGAATATATTGTTCACCAGAGAACAGATAGGTCATCTGTTTTTCAGTGTCATCGACAGCGGCCACAAAGGCGGCATCGATATAGCCCCCCAGGGTAAAGTTGTTGTCGATATGGCCCAGGCCATCAATATCGTAGGCCACATATTTGTTGGGGCTGCCGGTAAAGACGGTGTTGTTGGTAAAGAAATACAGACAGCGGCCATTGTCCATCAAGCCGTCAAAGAATGGGGTTTCGCCGTCGTAGTCTGCCTCTAGCTGATCTAAATGCTGCTGGAACTCTTTGGTCATAAAGGCAAAGGCGGGTTCGTCACGCAAATAGGTGGCAATCTTTTTGGGATAGCCCTCATCTACATAGCGATAGTCGTCGCCGCTGTAGCGCACATAGGAGTCCCCAGCAAATAGATAGGTGGTGCGATCGCTAGGATTCACCCAGGCGGCATCCAGCCAGTGGCTCTTCCGATTATCGCTGTCGAAAATATTTTTCTGTCGTCCCCAGGCATCCTTGATGTCTGTCACAACCGTCCAGTCATCGTCATTGTCGTCAAAGGCGGCATAGCGTTCCTGGCTAAAGAGATAGACGGTGCTATCGTTACCCACAAACCCAGATTTTAAGGTTTGAAAGTCCGTTTTATTAAACGGAACCTCCGGATAGAGCAGTTCCAGGGGCTGGGGAAAGCCCCAGTTCTCAGTGTCAAGGTTGAAGCTCAGGAACTTCTGATCGCTAATAAAGATTAGATTCTCTTCGTGGACAAAGATGGCATCAATGGCATCAAATCCTTCCTCTTGATACTCTTCCGGCATGTCCCACAGGCTGAAATCCCCCTCGTATAGGGGCACCGGCTGGTCATAGCTATCCTTGATGTAGTGCAGATAGCGGAAGTTGCCATCCATATCGGGACGCTCAAACAGATAGGTGTCTTCTTTCCACACATAGGCCAGGGCAACATTGTTGAGCCCCCGCCATTTGTCGCTAATGCGGCGGGGCGGATAGGTGACGGTGCTGGCGGTATAGTCTGAGGTATCGGCGTCATACTGCACAAACCACTCCCCAGAGAACACATAGGTCACCCCATCGCGACCCACAAAGGCGGCATCAATGGTTTCCTGGTCGTAGATGGGATTGCGGGAACGCCCCCAGACGTCGGCAATGGTAAAGCTTTGCTCCAGCTCAACATCGTAGTATTTGTCACCAGCAAACACATAGCTTTTGCCATCGCTGCCGTGGAGTATTGCACTTACATCGGTCATGGCTTGAGCATCGGATTCCAGCAGTGATTCCACCCGCTGTACCGTGCGGGGAGTGGCTTCTGTTTGGGTGAGTGTACGGGCTTCCAGGTGGCTGGTTTGATACCAGGTGTCGCCGCTGAGGATGTAGTTCTCTCCTCTTTCCTGAAGTGCCGCTTGCACATCGGCAAAGGCGTCGTTGTCATACTGTTTGTAGTTGTCTTCATCGCCAATCACGACATGGAAGCTGTCTCCCTTAAACAGATAGACCTGACGCTGATCGGCAAAAGCGGCATCAATGCCCTCAGGGAAGGCGACTTGTAAGCCTCGGAAACGGGGTTCGTCTTTGAGGCGATGGATAGAGCGGGGATAGCCCTGCTCAACGGTGCTGTAGTCACTGTTCACATACCGGAAAAACTGATCTCCAGAGAACAGATAGGTGTGATTAGCCGTCATATCCACCAGCTGACCGTTCTTATCCTGCTCCTCCCAGCGAGACTCTACAATCAAGGCGGCATCTACCTTACCGGTTCTTTCAATATTGTTGCGCACCTTACCCCAAACCTTATGGGTCAAGCGGGGATAGCCATAGTCGATGTTGCGTAGCTCAGCATCAGAAAACCGCAGGAATTTAGAACCATAGAACAGGTAGGTTTTGCCATCTGTCCCCATTAAGGCTGCGACTACTCGCTCATCAGCCAGCCCATTGACATTGCGATCCCACTGATCTGAAAGGACTTTGGGTTCTGACCACCAGCGATTGGAGTAATTATGCTCAATGTAGTAGTAGAGACCATCCTCGGCACTCAGGTAGAACAGGTAAACCTTCCCCTCAGGGCCATTCATCACTGCATCAATTTGGAAATCTGTCGCCCCATTGGTGACGCTCTCTGGCAAACTCCAAAAGTCATCGTTCACCAGGGCAGGGAACACCTCGATCTCATCCACATCAGGGCGATTAGCCAACACCGTTTCAATGACGCGGGCATTGGGGTCTTCTTCATCCACCTCTAGGTAGTCGTCTTCCTCCTTATGCAGGGTAGAGTAGCGTACATATACATTTTCTGTGGTTGTGGTTGTCGTTGTTGTGCCATCTGCACTAATCGTAATGGTGGTGGTGGTGACGCCGTCAACAGTTTCAGTGGTTGTGGTTGTGCCGATCTCAGCCTCGGTGACCTCAGTGGTCTCGGTAGTCTCGGTGGTCTTAGTACCAAATAGATAGGTCTTGTTCCCCAGCACAAAAGCAGCGGTGACGGTGGTAAGCCCTTCCCAATCTTCGGCAATATCCCGAGGAAAGCCATCATCCACCTGGGTATAGTCATGGCCGGAATAGCGCACATATTGTTCACCGGAGAACAAATAGGTGTATCCATCCAGTCCCACAAAGGCGGCATCCACCGTGCCGCTATCGGCAATATCGTTGGCCACTTTACCCCATTGCTCACGGGTTACCTGGGCCAGGGTGACTTCCCCGGTAGTGTCGGTCACTTCATTGACAGTATTGGTGCTAGGGTCGATGCTGACATATTCATCATCCCGGAACAGGTAGATGGTTCCATCCCAGCCATAGAGAGCGGCATCAATGCCAGCGGTAAATTCATCGGGCAGGCCGCTAAATTCCTGATGGATCCCCTTGGGATAGCTGTCTTCAGGTTGGAGGTTGGCCAGCTCGATGCTGCCCACATACTTGGCAATTTTGTTGTCCAAAAATAGGTAGTAATTCCCCTGGCAGGCCAGGGCCGCATTCAGTTGGCTAGGGTGGCCAAAGTTATGTTCCCGGTGCCCCCATTTTTCGGCAGCAGGGCGCACTTGGCCATCCTCTGACGAGACATAGGTGTTGCCTAAAAAGGCGTAGCTGTACTGATCTCCCCCGTCAAACATGGGGCCTAAGTCCTCCCCATACTCAGCGGGCAGTTGAATCGCCAGATTCTCGCTGTTCCAGTCTTCAGCAATGGACTTGGGATAGCCTTGATCGACGGTAAGGCTACTGGTTAGGGTGGAGCCGATATCTGAGTACCGCACATATTTATCGTTGGCAAATAGGAATAGCCTCCCCTCAGAATCCACATAGGCCGAGTCGATCATTTCCAGGTTGTCAAAGTCGTTATCCACCTGGCCAAAGGTGTTATCTCGCTTGTCCCAACTATCGCCATCGGCATATCTCACATAGTGGGATGCATCACTGATAATTACCCAGGTACCATGGCGATCAATAAAGGCCGCATCCACTTGATTCAGCTCCTCTTCTTCGTCAAATAGCTGGCGAATGGGGTCTTCTTTAAGTCTTTTCTGCAGGGCTTCATCGTCTTTTTGTAGATCAACCAGGTCCTGGTCGTCCTCGCTATCTAGATCTATCTCTTTTTTGTCGATTAGAGTGTAGTCTTTGGCCAGATAAATCCAGTAGTAATCATCTTTGAAGAGATAGATAAATTCGTCTGTCTCTAAGAGGGCATCGACGCTGGTAATGGGACTGCCGCTGTCAGGATTATCAGGTAAGATCAAGTCTTCTGGAAATTTAGCTACCAGCTCTTGATCTTCAAGGGCCAGGGTAATCTCATGGATATCCAGCTGCTGTTGTTTAATTAACAAGGCAAACTGACGAATGCGCTTTACCGCCTGGGCGTAGTGCATATCGTTGGGGAGTTCATCTAGCTGGCCCAGGGCATTGGCGTCCTCTAGCAGGGGCTTTAACCAAGCAAAATGCAAGTTGTTTTCAGTCTTAAACACAGCCTGGGATAGGGCTTTGACCGCATCTGGGTTAATGCCTAGCACTCCCTGCAGCTGTTCGATAATGGCGCTCTGCTGCTCGTCGGTGTGGGCTTTTAGCGCTTGGTCAACAGCCTTGACTGTGCCATTGATGGCTTTGGCAATGTCGTGGATTTGGAAGAACACTTCCAGGTTGTAGTCTTCAAAGCCCGGAAGATGGAAGGCGGCAGCATTTTCCGGCACCAGAAAAAAGGGAATCCGATCGGCCTGCAGAAGATCTTGCTCATCCAGGACGTCAATGTCGGTTAGGTTGTGCTTTAAGGCTTCGATTTCGTCGGCATTAAATTCCAGGGCTGTGAGCTTTTCATCCTGGAGGCGATACTGGTCGGCATAGGTGACGATGCTGGCTAGGTGGTCAAATGCGATCGCATTCTGACTATCATCAAAATAGTTACGCAAACCAAAGCTTTCGCGATTGTCCTCCTGCTTAAAGAAGGCACCTGCACCCGATTGCAGCTGATTACCGTTTAAGTACCCATCCTCTTGCAGATCCTCATGCACCCAGCGGGATACTGTCTTGGCTGCTAGTTTGGCTAATTCGTTCTGATCTAGCTGTAGCCAGGTGGCCTGATCAGCAACAATGGCATTATGCAATACCTTAGAAATGGCCTCGCGATGGGGATAAAACTGTAGCGCCAGCCCCGTCATCCTCGGTCCTTCATCAACAATGCGCATCTTGTCGACAACAAACATGTGCTTGTCAATGTAGCGATTCATCTGCAGGTTGCGGATTAAATCCTTAAGGGCGTTTGGATCTAGATCCAGCTCAGCAAACATCTGAGCATTAATTTGGATCTTACTGGCTGCAAATTTATCTAGCTGCTGCTGGAGCAGATGATGCACCTGATCGGTCAATTCTGCCAAATCTGCATCGAGAAACAACTCATCAACGCCGTCAGCATGACTAAACATCGCCACATCTGTGACAAAGCCCTGCTCATCTATGTAGTCGTTATAAATCAGATTGTCGTACAGTTCCCGTGTCTCAGCGACAGAAAGACCCAAGCCCTCAAAGTCTGACTTAAACACCTGCACTTGAATCTCGTCATTCTCGTCCAGTTGGCCCGCCATTTCCTCCTGGTACACTCCGTGGATAATCTCAAAGACATCCTGACGAATTTCACTAAAATCGAACTCTAGCTGAAAGTTTTCCACAGCGGGCAGCTGACCATCGATCCAATCTTGGGTCAAGAGTTTGCCACTGCCATCAATCACCTGATGGTTAATCAGGTTCTTAACAATTTTCTCGTGAAGCTTGCCCCCAAACTGTAAGTCCACAAATTCATAGTCGTGAATGACCGCCAGCTGCTGAATAAACTCTTCAGTCAATGCCTGGATCTTGCGGGGCTCATAGGCCATTAGCAGATGCCGATGATAGCCCTTGGCAGCCTTAGGATGCATCCCCGACTCTGGATAGGCAGACAGCATAGAGAGCGTGCCGTGAGCCATGCTCGGCATATGGTGCATCCCCAGCTTCTTGCTATGGTTTTTATATCTGTTCCGCTTCTTATGGGCACCTGACTTACAGCGATAGGAAGACTTCTCCATATCGCCCGGCATATCCCCACTCATCCCCTCCTGGCGCTGCTGCATCAAATTAAAGGCAAAGTGAGAAGCCCGCTGATCGCCTAGCGCATCTGCCAGGGTATCCGGCTGCATTTCTTTGGCTTGAAAGCTTTGTAAAAGCGTATTGTAAAGGGCAAGATCCTGGGCATTCTGAGTCTCTTCTGCCTGGTCGGTCATGGGGGCACCGTTGACAATTGCCCACAGCATTTCTGGTGAGTAGCCAAACTCCTTCATCCATTTGGTCAAGGCCATCAGAGACTCAAACAGCCACAGCTGATCGCTGATGCTGTGGGTATCGCTGTTGACAGGGGCCATCAAGATTTCAAAACACTTTTGAGTACTGGGCACCTGATAGACAAAGTGAGTTTGGGAATCTAGTCGACCGATAAAGGGATCTTGCTCCAGCAGGTCAAAGAGAATAAACAACTCCAGGAAATGTACATCCAGCGCATTGGATAAGGCCGAAATACGGTAAAGCACATTTAACAAATTCCACTGGTATGCATCGCCAGTGTTCTCCCAAAGGCTGCTGTCAGCGACCTCTTCAAACTCCAGACGTTCAGTAATATTGATCAGATCGGTTTCAGTAAACCCTAAAGCATGGCGCAGACGCTGACGATAGGTATCATTGTCATCGCTAAATAAATCTTCTGCATAGTCGATTTGAGTATAGGTATGGTAAGTAGTGTCGTTATACTGAGCCGGAAGCTCCCCAGTCTGATCCGTAATATAAAAATATTTTTCATCGATAGACACACAGGGCAAGTTAAAAATCCGGTTGAACTGGTCTTGAGGCAGATCCTCATTGGTTCTACCCACATATGAGATCTCACTTAGAATGGCAACAACTGTATCAAGAGGCTGCTCCAAAGTCTTGTGAATATAGACCACCTGGGCGATATATACTAGAGTATCGGCACTTAGCGTAGGTACACTGTCAACCTGACAACAGTGGCGCAAAATATGGTCTAAGTCGGTAAAGCTCAGACCTGTTTTCTGCGCTAGCCGCACAAAACGACTGGTGCGGTCAAACCACTCAATCGGTACAGCACCGCCATCGGACCACTCCAGAGTAGTCTCGTCATCGCTCAAAGTGACATAGCCTGTGCCATTGCTGGTACCGGTATTAATATAAAAACTCCCACGACCAGCTTCAACAGCGGAATGATCGGACGGGTCAACATAAAGATTTTGGTACAGCAGTTCCAACATCTCCTGGGATTCTAGATCCGTTGTCTCCATAAAGCTGGTGACGGTGGATAGCAGACTGATTAAATGGTTGCTGAGAACGCTTGCTTGACTGGATCTAATTTCGCTTAGCAATTCAGCCGTTTTATCGGCATCAATTGATGAGATATCCTCGAATATCTCCGCTAATAGAGACAGCAGTTCAGTTGAGTCTGAAAAGTCATCACTACTTTGATCAAAGATAATGCTTCCAGTACTGTCAAAGATACGAATGTAGTATAAAGCACCAATTTTTGCCGCAATTACCAGGCTTGTCCCACCCTCCGGCAGAGCGTCAACATCCGCCAGGGAATCATATAGTTCGATGTCATAGTTCGCTATATAACCATAGGCCATGACAGATGAGGCAGCTACCTCATCAGGTTCTAACAGAGCCGTCCACTCTGCTGTAGACAGCCCCAGGTATTCCCGCGCCACGGTGGTGTAGTCTGCTGTAGTCGCAAAGAGACGACGCAACTCATGGGCCGTGATGCCTAGGTGATTTAGATGGTTCTTGACCTTTTCACTATTTAGGGAAAACGGCATGTTGAAAGGATAGCTTGCCCCCTCCAAGACACCGAAGACTGCTGCTTCTAAGGCTTCTCGTGTTTCGTAGTCGGTACTGTCAACCCGACCCTCTAGCACTTCGTTGACAATATCCAGATAGGGAATCAGCGTTGTAGTGTTTTCGGCATCCAGATCAATTCCTTGGATATCACTCCGGCGTGAGTGAAAATCGACGGCATCCTCATCAGCTTCGTCGGTCACAAACTCATCGTCCAGCATTTGTAGCAGGTCGACCAAATAGGCTGCAGGAGAATAAACAGAACGAGACTCGTCACCTGCCTTAAAGTCGATGTTACCAAAGAGATCTGCGTAGTTAGGAATGTTGGAGATCATACTCATAGGAATTCTGTTCCAGAAATGAATGTGGGGGGAATATTCTTAAGATCAAAACGGAGACTGGTCGATGATTGGCCAGCCTTCAGGGATAGCTTTGTTTAGCGAGCAAGATTAGACTTAGCGAGCAAGACCAGCTACACGGCTGTGGGCCCCTGTCTGTTGGGCACGGTCCGTATATTGCAATGCAACAACTTTACGCACCGCCACCGCACGCTTATACACACTTTGGGCCAGGGCTCTGTCATTACCAAAGGTTTTAAGATTATCTTGTATGAACATTTTTCTGGGCGTATTGGCAATTTGCAAAGCAGATTGAAATCCGCTTTGTAGCAACTTTATAGCGAGGTCTTCTTGACCATTGGGAACAACTCTTAATAAACGCTGATAGGCCTTAAGCTGCGTGATTAGACCTTCCTTATTGTCCTCTAAACCAGTCCACTTATAGGTATCGAGAGTCGAAGCGTGGAGTAAATCGGCGGTTCGAAAATCAATTTTCTTATTTTTTCTTAGAAAGGCCTTCAGGTTTTTGATGTTAATTGTTTCTGTACTACTCATTGTTACACCCTACTTTTTGCATTAATGAAACATACTTGAAGACACCACTTTCAAGGTGAAGCCTAGATCATGGAGGTAAAGCCAGCCTGGCTCTTTATCCAGTGGATTCAAAAGAAAACTGAGAGAGAATCAGATTGTTGAGGTTTTCTTTTCTCTCACATAAGACTGTTTAAAGGCATTCAAGCAGTCTTACATCAAATAAACCTCAAAAGAAAAACCACGGCCCAGAAAGCATTGCAAGAATTTTCTACAGTCGTTTCAACAACTTCCTTAGGCTTCTGAAGTAATAACGCTATTTCAAAATCTCAAGAGATATATGTGATGATACTACACTTCGATAAAAGTTGTCAAGCGCTTTTTGGGTGTATAGCAACAACTTTTCAAAGAATGCAGTTAGCAAATAGACTCATGCTATTCAGTTCAGGGGCACGAGACAAATTTCAGCAAAATCACCAACTGAATTTATCAGATTTATAATCAGTTACCCGCCAGAACAAAGAGAGTCCAGAAGTGAGAGGAGGCTAGCTGTGGGTCTTGCATCAGGTCTAGCTGTGCCTGACGAAAAGCTTCAGCTTTGGTGATATCTGGCTGTGCTAATGCCGTGTAAAACTCAGTCATATAAAGAAGCGTTACGAGAATGGTGCACAGTTTGGGAATAAATCGGTGTCGATGGTCTCGGTGTTGCGCTGCACCGGATTGATGGCCAAAGCCTTTTGCATGACAACGATAGGATTGCTATGAAAACGATGTAAAATATATGCCTTATCACCATAAGAGTCTTTGTTATTGTGTTGTCGCCCAATCCTCAATTCCTCATCCAGAAAATTCGCTGTTCCCCGGGGGGATAGTCCACTTTCCACAAGTAACCAGTTCAGAACTAGCTGCAATTCTTGCTGCGATGCCCCACGCTTTGCCCAACTGGTCAACCGTCTACGATGGATCTCGCACATACCCGTAGCCGAGAGAATATATGCCATAGCTAGCATTTTACTGTCGACATCTAGCTATGGCACACATCGTTTATTTTGCGACGGCTCTATTACTTCAATACCTGGGTAAACCTGAACTTTTACCTGAATCAACCTGAACTTTTCGGGATTTTTTCTGCCAGGGATCATCGTTATATTAAATATTGTTGTCTAGCTCTGGGATTAGTTATTGCAGTACACCTAATAAGGTTAAATGAGGCAGAAGCATTATGAGTCCAGCGGAACTCATCAGGCGACGTTATTTGTATAAAACTTATGCAAGTTGGTGAACCTATTACCCGCTTTTATCCTTCAACAGAATGGGATTTATTCAATACTTTTCCCTGCTTCTGTTGAAGTGATCAGTGTCTAGAGACCATTCAAGGGACCAATCATTTACCCATTGATATTTTGAATCGCTATGAATTAGCTCGCCATATTAGACGACTCAAAAGGCATCAAATTTCTTTCAAGATTCGAAATATTGGAGATATGACTTATCAGACTTTATATCTTGTCTAATAGGTTTGATGAGTCAAGTCCAAGCTTTCACTATGATGTCTCTCCTGAAGTCAACAGAAGACCAAATATAGCCAGTCAGTAAATCAACCATATTGAACAACAGATTAAAGACGTTACCTACGAAGGCTACTATGCAAATGTCCAATGGCCTTAGATGGCTCACTGTGCAAAAAGCCCAACTTGATTGGCCTGTTGTTTCTTTTTTTGTCATAGCCCATTTAGGTGCGATTCCACTGGTAGCACTGTATCCATCCACAGACGGACTCTGTACCATATGCAGGGTTTTGGTGGTCTCATTGGTTGTGGATTTTCCCTAAAAAGGATCGCAAACAAATAGGGGTACTCTATTTCAAATATGCGAAAGATATGCTTCAAAACCCTTTCTATAAATCTCTTGAAAAGAGCTACCTCTTTTGGCATCTTGGGCTTGCCATCAGCCTATTTCTAATCGGCTATGGTCTTGGGGGGCACTACATTTGCGATCGCACCCTCACATCAGTTGGGCTACTTTTCACTGCTTCCGTTAACTCAGCCCATAGGGCCAAGGGTGGCTAGAGAGTTATCCTGTGTCAGGATGCGTCGACGAGGTCTCTCCAGAGAAGGCTCGCAAATAAGATAACCACTGTTGTCTTTGTTCAGCCGTGAGATGGGCCAGCGAGGATGTGGTGAATTGCGTTGGCGCTAGCGAAGCCATGCCTGATGGGGCTATAGCCGCTTCGAAGAAGCTTCGCAACTCCTCCTGAATCCTTCCCGGTCCCCAATCCAACTTCTGCAGCTGCTCCACTATCTCCACAATCGTTTCTAATGACTGCTGCTTCGCCTCTGACAGCTCCATATCCACCAGCTCAGCACATAGCTCAGGCGGCTGTTGCCGTAACCATGCCAACGCCTCCGCCATCAAAATCGGGTCATCCAACGTTAGCCAGTAAGCCATCTGCTGCAGGTGAGCTGCCCTAGACTCCTGAGCCATTACTTCTTCAGCCTCTACAACCTCCTGAGCTGCCTGTAAATCGACAGCGACCTGAGCCTTCGACAAGATTTCCCGGATACGCTGAATCTCTTCTTGATGGGGATTACCACCCTCTGGCTGAGATGCAACAGATTTCAGATCGCTAGAACCATTGGTTTCATTATCATTACCATCTATCCCTTGTAATAAGCTTGTGGAGCTGTGACAGTTTGGTGCGTTAGCTTGGCCAAACTGTCCAGATTCATTGTTAATTTGGGGTGTGTTTGGGCAGTTCTCCTGTGTTTTCCAGAGTGGATGCCACAGTTCTTTGTAGCGATATAGAGACCCACCTCCGATGCCAAATTTTCTAAGGGCATTGAATCTAGCAGTGGCCTGTTCTGGAAGTTCGTTTTTGTCTGAGAGTTCTTTGAGTGCTGCTTGAATCTTGTCCTTGGTTTTTTGACTCTGCTGTTTATTCCAACTGGGTTCAGTATTTTCAGATTCAGACTTTTCCTTCTTTTCCTTTTTAGATTTATATTTTCCAAACTGTTCTCCATAGTGGAAGTAGTGACTTTTCTCGATGCAGCTGACCCATTCTGAAACGCGGTCTTCGATTTCATGCTGATGACGACACCACAACTCATAGCCCGGCAATGCTTTGGCTATAGTTAGAACTTCTTTGATTAGACTGTCACCGATTAGCGGTTCACCACCGTACATCACATGGTGAAATACATAGGTGCGCATGGTGATTCGACCCAGTAATCGATTTGTTTGGCCATGGTCGGTCCAACCTTGCTCGATTTCAGCATTGAGGTCGTTTAGAAACTTATCAGCCTTATTCGAGAGACGATAACTGCGCCGTTTCTTCTGTCGAATGATCCGCTGTAGTATCGCATTATTTAGATTGTTGCGTCCCTGGCATTGTTTCCACTGTTCGACAAAGGTAGTCTGGTCGGTCCAGATCGGGTCTAGATCATCATTGAGTAAATACGACCCACGCTGTAGCGGTAGCCGGTGGGCGTTAAATAAGTTCGGAGTACTTTCGATGGTGTATAACCGAGCATTGGGAAAGACTTCAAGCTGACCGGGGGTGACCTTAAAGCCCTGACTTTCCAGAAGCAATGTGATGCCACTGCCCACTTCCCAAGCTGTCAGTGATTCTGAAAATGGAAAATATAGGTGCAGACCCTGACTATCGGATGAGGTGCAGGTGATGGCTGACACAAGACCTAAGGGTTCCAGTGCTTCAGTCAGTTTTTGAAAGGCAATGGGATCTCGCCTGGGGTGGTACGCGCTACCGATATCAATATCGACCATGGCGTACTGGGTTTCTTTCCCAAATCGCACACCATATAAATAAGTACCCTGTTCAATCAGTCGGTCTGATAATGGATGCCGACTTTCCGTTTGCCATTGGGGGCGTTTGCCTGGGGATGGATGGTTCGCGTAGATGTAATCGTGACGATGGGAAAATAGTGCAAGAAATCGATTGTTTCGTTCTTGCACGTATTCAAATGGATTTGGCAGAGCCAATGTCACGCTTAGGTCCACAGTTCCGTTAACAGCATCGGGATGTTGCTGCACTCAGACGAGTGATTCCCGCTGTCTACGAGTAGACCTGTATTTCGGCAACACAAAACAACCCTAGCTGTAAGCAGGAATCCTGCTTTATTTAGAGGCTAAGGGTAGGAATCCAAAAGAACAGAACTGGATAATCCTGGCATTGCTGATCCTCGGTATGATTTCATCTGAAAGATGCTGGTTGATAGCATGTCTGACAGATCGTTTCATACTCTAAATCAGCAATAGCAATATTCTGTTTCACAGTGGTCTAAAGCACTAGAAAGTGCTGAATTTTAATTGTGTGCCTTATACAAATGAACTACTCATGTTGACTTCAATGCTTATAGCAGACTGTCTGATTACAAAATCTTGCCTGGATTGTTCTGATAACAGAAAATTTGTAATCATGGCTTGGCTTCTGAGAGGGCCAAAAACATCAAACTCTTTTGTTGTTGGGAAATATCACATAACAATAATCAAAATTTTGGGTATGGGGTCTAGATAGTTTGGGGTAAGGGACCTAGAATTTTCCGGTCTATGTTCTAGAACTAATTTGTAATCATTATGGGTACCAGGCCCTAGATAAATCGTGTAATCAATCCCTTTGGACACCATGGATGTAATCACTGTAGGGGCCGGGCTCTAGAGTATTGATGTAATCAGAACCCTATGTTTGTAATTTTGTAATCACTTTGGGATTGGGCTCTAGAATAAGAATGTAATCAAGATTAGGGTTTTGCTTCTAGATGCCACCTTCTTGGAATGTTCTAGCGTGATTACAGGTACCAGGTTCTAGAGATTGTTGTAATTGGGTTAAAGCCCTAGACTCAGATGTAATCAGTTTTGGGCTCGGGCTTTAGAGGAGATGTGTAATCATAGTAATGATCGAACCTAGGACCCGTAAACCTTGTTCCGACCCTGCCATGGGGAAACCCCAGTATGCCTATTGAGATAGCTTGATTACTTCCGGAAAGGGAACTTGGAGGGACCCCAAGCAACACCTTTAAACTCCCCATCAACACCGTACTTTAGGTACTGGGCTCTAGAGTAATCCTGTAATCAGGCCCAAGTTCTAGAGGTTTTTGTAATCAGGTCTAGGCTCTAGGCTTTGTTGTAATCAACTTTGGGCTCAGGCTCTAGAGAAAACCTGTAATCACAGCCATTATCAGCTCTAAATGTAATCACTTCAATGAGGCTTCTAACCGATTTTCTAGGGTTGGGCTCTAGAGTAATCCTGTAATCAGGCCCAAGTTCTAGAGGTTTTTGTAATCAGGTCTAGGCTCTAGGCTTTGTTGTAATCAACTTTGGGCTCAGGCTCTAGAGAAAACCTGTAATCACAGCCATTATCAGCTCTAAATGTAATCACTTCAAGGGTTTGTGTGATCTGTGTTTCGGGGCTAGGTTCTAGATTTACTTGTAATCGAGCTTGGGTTCTAGAAATATTTGTAATCACCTAAAGCTGTTGCCATATGGTGTGTTGACTATTGTTGTCTCAATTTAGGTGACAGGGTCTAGAGACTTTTGTAATCAAATGGAAGTTTTGAGGCCAAATGTAATCACGACTATGAGAATATTCACGCTTTCTGTAAGTTGTCCTCATATGTGTGAATATGGCGCTATAATTCACCGCGTGGTGTGAAGCTTGGCATGTTTTCTTCTTGCCTGTCCAGTGCTCTCTAAACCACGTCCAAGTCTGCAGGTGCTTCTAGGTCAACATGACCGTACTGGACGTGGACAATGTTGAAGTCAGGGAATCTAATGGCCTCAAAATCTAACAAAAAACTAGATGCTGAGACGCGGGCAAGTCGTTCTGTCGCGACGCAGCAGAAACGGCCTACTACCAAAGTGGCCCCAGGTGAGCGTCCTAAAACAAATCCAGATCTGTTTGATCAGGGATCGCTGACTAAAGTAACGTCCTCATTGCCAATCTGGGAAGCGAGCAATATTCTCACCCAGCGTCAGCAGTTGCCTTGGACAACTGATCCCGATGGCAAGCTGATTTATAGCCGTGAGGTTAATGATGGCAAGGGGGCAATTTGTTTCTGGATTGCGGACAATACAGAGGAAGAACACCCTGCTGCGCTAGCGGGGGCAGCTGCTCTGGCGGTTATTGATACGTTTGATATTCGGGCGGCGTGTATACACCTGATCCTGGCGGCCCATGCGTCTCAGATGGAGCGGCCCTGGGAAGAGGAGTTGGTGATTGATGATCGCCAAATTGAGGCTTATCTTGGTTTGCAGCGACGTACCGATAAGAATCGTCGTGAGAAGCTAGCGCTGATTGAGGAGATTGTTAAACAGCCTTGTAAGATTACGACGCTTATTTCCTGGCCGCGCTACGGCAAGCGAAAGGGGTTTACAGTTGAGGAAGGCCGCCTGTGGCACCTCCTGGGTACTCGCCATCATTATCAGCAGGATAATTTTGGTAATAAAGAGCTGACTGGGATGTCCTTTGTGGTGAAGGCGGGGCTGTGGGCTAAGTACTTTTTGAATGAGGAGACAGCTCAGGAACAGGAGCTGCCGGTTAACCCAGGTGTGTTACCGAAATCACTGTTGGAAAGTGTGATGAGCATTTGGCAGCACCGGGCGGGGGCGGCTCGATTGATGGTATGGCTGTTGTTTAAGGCGCAGTTTAGTCCACAGCATCCGTTGCCAGTGCGGACTTTGTTAGAGGTGGCCTATGGTGTGGAACGGGTGCACAATGCGCAGTCGGATAATCAGCTGCGGAAGAAGCTGACGAATACGTGGGATGAGGATTTGCTGGCGTTACATGATCGGGGTTGGCAGATTACGTTTGATGCTGAGACGTATCCGGTTGAGATTCAACCGTCGGGGTTTGGGCGGGATACGTCTCGTCGGCCTAGGGGATTTTTTGATCAGTTGTTGAAGGCTCAGTTGTTGATTGCTCCTCCTGAGAGTTGGGATACGGCAAATCTTCCATCTGGGGAGGCGGCAGAAGAACCTGTTGAGATAGAACCTGCGGTACCGAAGTTGACTCCGGAGGAGGTTAAGAGTCTTAGGGTGGAAAAGGGATGGAGTCAGCGTAAGTTGGCGATGCTAACTGGAATTAGTCAGGGGTTGATCTCAATGATGGAGAATGGTACTCGAACGATTACAGCAGATAATGAACTTATCTTGCGTCGTACGTTTGATTATTTTTAGTGCTTGGCTGTGAGAGCTATCTATGTCTTACCGTTTCAATCACCATTAGCTTAAGGAGTTTCTGCTATTGGCAGAGAAACTCTGGTGATGGGGGGAATATTAGGCTGAATGAATTGGCCTTAGGTGTCGTTTTTAGATGAGTCTTATAGCGAGTTAACTCCTGCTAGGTGACATCTGGCCATCCCTTTCCAGCTAACCACCGCTGAAATTGCCGCAGCTGACGAGTGTAGGTTTTCTTTGTACTGGGTCTTACCTCCCGATTCTCAAGAAACCGATCTACCCAATCAGGCTCACGAGTTGCCTGGGGCACTACAGGCTTTTGGAGCCTGTCATCTTGGAACTCAATAAATGTGGGTTGTGGATCGGATTTAGCCATGGGTAACTCTCATACTGGTACAAAAGTATCAAAGATTTTCCTAGTAATCCTGCGGCTGAACAGAGTTTTAGGAACGTGGATTTTGTAGGATCGAGAGCGCTTCTTCCAATGCCTTGGCCGCCTGCATCAGCTGTGTCCGAGTTTTGACCAACTGATTGCGTCGCTCAATTCCCGCCTGTGCTTCCCGATGGCGTGGCTCGCCCGTTTTACCCAAATGAATGTGCCGCACCAATCGCTGCTGTGCCTGGGGATGAAACATTTCCCTATGGGCCGCCAGTTTGTTGTACCAATAGGTACCGTAAGGCCGCTTAACCGCATAGGCATGCACTTCCGTTCCCTCAGGAGCAATATACTGTTTGCTGTCCGGTTCTAACTGAGCGAATTGGGTTTCCAACTCAGCCATGGCTTCTTGGAGTGTCTCCATCAGTGACACAATCCCCAGCGAATCCAGGTCTTGAGGGTTGCCCCGCTGTCGTAACATTAGTGTGGCCGCCGAGTTAGCCGACATCGTTACAGAATGCTGTGCCTGTGCTTCATCACCCACTTGAAGATTAACTGTTCCAACGTTTTCGTCAGCTTTAGCCAGTTCTGAACAAGCCACTAAATTAGGACACTGAGCCGCCAATAGCCCCGGTGTTTGAGTAATTGCTTCACAGGAAAAACTAAACGGACAATACTTTCGACTCATTAGTATATTCTAGCTGTCTAATAAAACTATTTAGCTAGAACTAAGTTTGAAATATAGGTGCCCATGGTGAGCGCTTCAAGCAATGAATCGTTACCGATATTGTTGGTTACATTACTCTTCTGGTTATAAAAAAGATTGCTGCTGTTGATGGTTCACTTATAAATACCAGGATTAATTCGATCCCCACCTTCGATTAGTGCCGGTTCAGACAGAGTCACTACAAAATTCTCTAGATTGTCTTTCAGAATATCGATTTCTCGCTCGCTGAGTCCTGGCATATTGAGAACATCTTCTACCGTGTTGAAAGGTGCGTTTGCAATAATCTTTCGAGCCAGGGTGGGATACAGTCCTTATCTTTTTCTTTAGTGTGGATAACAGATATATATTTGAGTTGAAACCGCAATAATGCTAAAAACACATTATGAGAATCTTATGAAAGTAAATGCTCCAACCCTAGTTAGGTTCTTCATTCACACAGTGACCCGCGTTGTTGAGCTTTGCCATCTGCTTAGTTGACAAGGTCAGGTCTAACGCCCCCAGGTTTTCTTTCAGGTGGTCGCCCCGACCACCTGAAAAAACAGGTAACAGGGGCGGTTGGCGATGCATCATCCAGGCCAACACAACTTGATTGGCGGTAGCGTTAAGTTCTTGGGCGACTTCCCGTAATGCAGCTATCCGGGCTTCTGTATCTGGTCCAGCATAAGCAGCTGAGATGGGGCGATCAGCTCGGACATAGGCTCCCCGTAGGAGTGGTGTGTAGGGCAGCATGGTTTTTCCTCGGGCGTCACCATAGCTCATTAAGTTTTGGTTGATGAGGCGCTGATCACCAAAATCTGCGCCAGGAGTTGGGCGTAGGTAGGTAAATCGCTGTTCGATACAGGTAAACCCGTTCCACCCTTGAGCTGTTGCGATCGCATCTGCATCTGCTAAACGCCAAGCATAATAATTACTCGCCCCGACAAACCTGACCTTACCGGCTTTTACCAATGAGTGAAACGCCTCTAGCGTCTCCTCTAGGGGCGTGCTTGGATCATCCTTGTGGGCATAGTAGAGATCTAAATGATCAATACCTAACCGCTTCAGACTGTTGTCGCATTCAGAAATAATAGTTGATGCAGCTAGACCATCAGGCACTTCCCCATAACCAAAACCAACTTTACTGGCAATGAAGAGATCATCTCGGTTGCTCCGTTCCCGAAGCCACCGGCCAACTACAACTTCGCTTTCGCCACCCTTGCCGTTGGCACTCCATTGATTGTAGCTGTTGCCTGTGTCAATGAACATGCCTCCAGCTTCCAAATAAATGTCCAGCAGCTGGGCTGATTGTTCATACGTGTTAAGGGTTCCAAACCGCAGTGTTCCTAGGCATAAACAGCTGACGTCAATCCCTGTTTGACTTAACTGAATTTTTTTCATGGTTATCTTCAAGAGTATAGATTAATAATTGTGTAAGAAAAGACAAAGATACTGCCTTGTGCTACTTTGCTGTTTTGCTTCTGGCACAAAGGTTTTAGCGATCTAAAAACATAATCTCCCTAGACCACCGACCTCTTCTAATGGAGAGGGTAAGAATCTCATCTGGTGGTCAAATCATAGGAATTAGATCTATCTAGGATTAGCTGATCTCTAAGGCTTACTTTAGGTTAAATAACTAATATGAGGATTTTATGGAGAATTTAGATTTAGTGAACCCAAACGCCCTCAGGTATTTTGGTGAGTGATAAAAAAATGACGGGTCAAACACTTATCGACTAGCCCGTCATTTATCGCTTATTAAGTTGTCCAAGGTTTCATCCTCCCGAACCATTCTTTGGATTTACAGAGTTTGTAGCTTGTCTTGCACCTCACATAGCCGCATTTGCTATATTTCTGGATACTTGATGCTGGATAGGTGTTATGGTCCTGGTTAGGAGTGTTGCGGTGAGTTCGATATTCGTTTTCCTTTGATGAAGACTGCGTTCAGATGCCCCAAAGTATTGATGGTGTTCAGCCCCCATTAGGATTTATTGCCCCTGCCTACAGCGCCTGGTTGCTGAAGGTGGTTCATAGAATTTTGCCCATACTGTTGCGTGTGCGTCTGTCACCCTGGTTACCGGCAGGTATCACCCAGATTCAGGTGACCAACGGTAGAGTGCTAGCGGAGTTCTACCAACAGTTTCAACAAGGGAACCTACGCTTTCTAATGGCCTTTCGTCATGTAGAAGTGGATGATCCTCTCTGTGGCTTGTATCTGCTATCCAGGGCCGTTCCTCAGGCTGCTCGGCAACAGCGTATTCAGTTACGAACGCCGCTCCATACCCATTTTCTCTATGAACGGGGAATGCCACTTTGGGCAGGAACCTGGCTCGGTTGGGCGCTCTCTCATCTGGGTGGGATTCCCATTCGCCGCGGACGACAACCCGATTGGTCAGGGCTACGACAGGCGCGACAGATGTTGAGTCAGGGCCTTTGGCCCATGACGGTGGCTCCGGAGGGGGCCACCAATGGTCACAGTGAGCGAGTGGGTCCTTTGGAGATGGGAACTGCTCAATTAGCATTCTGGTGTGCTGAAGATTTGGCCAAAGCAGGTCGCAGTGAATCGGTTTATATCATTCCTATCAATATCCAGTATCGGTATGTGAAACCTGCTTGGTCACGTTTGGGACGATTGTTAGCTCGATTAGAAAGGGATAGCGGATTACCTGCCGATGTCAGTCATAGCGCAGTATCTGAGAAGATTATTTATCAACGCATCATGCGCCTTGGAGATCATCTGCTGAGCAAGATGGCAACGTTTTACAGTCGTTTTTATCACCAAAAACAGCTCTCTTTTCAGTTTGATGCTGATGCCCAATCTGCTTGCTTAACACGACTGCAAGCACTGCTGCAGGCTGCTCTGCAGGTGGGTGAGCAATACTTTGGCATTTCGGCCCATGGCAATCTGGCGGAACGCTGTCGCCGTTTAGAGGAAGCGGGTTGGACCTATATTTATCGAGATGATTTGCCGGATCGCAGCACCCTATCGCCTTTAGATCGAGGTTTAGCAGACTGGGTAGCTCAAGAAGCCAGTTTGCGAATGCTCCATATGCGCCTGGTGGAAACTTTTGTGGCGGTTACCGAGACCTACCTGAAGGAAAAACCGTCCTTTGAACGCTGTGCAGAGACCACCTTCCTGATGTTTGATATGCTGGCCCGTCTGCGAGGTGATAAACACCCCTGTCGGCCCCGGTTAGCTGCTCGTCGGGCCACACTCACCATCGGTGAGCCGATTTCGGTGACAGAGCGCTGGCCTATGTATCAAACCAACCGCAGGGCTGGAAGACAGGCGGTGATGGACCTGACCCAAGAGTTGCAACAGGCGTTGGAGCAAATGATCACTTAATCTAAGGTTTGATTCCTATCTTCACAAGCTTCTTAAAGGAATTGCGTATGCTCAATTAGAGTCGTTTTGGAGACACGTTATTTCGACGCCAAGTTTAAGTTAATAACAATAATTCTGGCTGAAAAATCATCACTAGCCCAAAGAATAACATAAACAATCCGCCCACTAATTTAAGACGGCGGCCCTGGCTTTCACTCAATCGAGTGGACTCAAAGGAATAGATGAAATTTGCCAGGATGAGCCCCAAAGGCACGATATAGAGGACGGCATACAGAAAAGTCCATGTGGTTTGGCATAGGAAAGTACCGTCTACACTTTGAATGTTGCAATAGTTTACCAAGGTTGTCATGTAGACCACAGGTAAGATGGCTGTACAACCCAGTTCAACGGTATTCACAAAAATGGCCAGAATGACTGTACTGCCCAGCGCTGCGAGGAACTTGAGTCGATTTGTCTGGGGCTCGTTTAGGGCACGAACAATGCGGCTGGCCTTTTGGGTAATGGTGCGCTGTTCGTCGGCCGATAGAGAGAGGGAAACACCTTGCTTAAACCAAAAGTAGTCTTTGATGTTGATTAATCCGGCGATCGCAACTCCAACTCCTAACACGAGTAAGAACCATTGACCATAGTGCTCTAGTAACAATGCCCCCATGCCAATCATCACCATGATGAACAGGAAATACATTGCTGCTGATGTAATAATAAACGTGCCCCCAATCAGAAGCATATCTCTTCGTCGTTTAGTGTGGGTGAGCAACGACAACAAAATGATTAAGACGGTAAAGGCACAAGGGTTAAACCCATCAGCCAGGGCAATGGTTGAGACAAATAGTGGAAAGGGTAACTGTTGAGCAAAGGTCTTGATGATTGTATCTGGTGTGAGGCTTACTAGCAGAAACAGACTGAGTAGGCAGATGGCTCCTAAGCCGCCCCACCAATAGCGTCGAGCTTGGGGGGATTGAAGACGACTTCTTAAGAATGGGAAACTGATTAGATATATGCCCGGTAACCCTAGTACTAACCAGGGAAACTGCCAGGGGTTTGTGGCGGTGTCTAATTGTAATGTGTTTGTGGCGGTGCCTAACTGCAACGTGTGGCCGACAGCAGTTGCGATCGCATCTAAAATCTGGTTATGGTAGCCGATATATCCCTCATAGGCTGGTACATATTCTAGTGAGCCATCACTCTCGCTATAGCCAACAAAACTCATTTCGCCAACAAATGTGCGAGGCACGGCTCCAGACCGGATGTTATATCGTTCCCTAAAATCTTGCCACGTTTGAGGTTCTTCGCTCACTTCAATCAGATGTACCTTCACATCTGGATTGTAGGTATCAATATCCTCCATCAGTGGTTTCTGACGCAGACAATGGGGACAGGTTGTACTGTGGAAGAAGTACACATCGACAACATCACTCGCGACTGTTTTAACAGGCACTAATAGGATTAAAACGACGGTTAATATTGTTGCTAGAAACTGGATCCGCCATTGATATATAGACTGAAATGGAGCTTTCATAAGCAAAGAGATTACAAGATGTATCTCAGGAGTAAACTATACAACTGTTCAACGATAGAATTATATTAGTTATGATAGCGCCTAGTTCCTCAGGTGTAACCACGTCAGTTTAGTGACATAGAACTCTACAAAATTACTGAGACAGTCTATGGGTAAATTGCTTGTTGCTACTATCAATGGAGCCGTTGCTCGTTTCTTCACTTCAGAACCAGCAACCTTGCCTATGTATGATCCGGACGTTCTAACGCTAGTTGAACATAAAAGTATGGTGAGTTTCGAGGGAGAACTACCCGGCAAGGCTCTATGGTCAAATATTCAGTCAGGACGTAACCGTGGTGCGAGCGGTCAGTCCCACAGATATGATGACCATCGCCAGAGTCATAAACTTGAATTTGAACGGCGATTTGCTAAATCTATTGCTAAAACCGTACTAGATCTGGTTGAGTCTAAACACGTTCGACAACTTATTATCATTGCGGCACCCCAAATTCTAGGGCTGATGAGAGAAGTTTGCACGCCTCTATTACCCAAGCCATTAAAAATGAATGAATTGGCTCGAGATCTGTGTCATCTCAAGCCCCATGAGCTGCATGATTACCTGGCGAAGACAGGACAGTTACCAGCCCGGATTAGATTGTGAAAGATTGCTGGGAGTTTCTAACGCTGTAAGTGCTTTCCATGTCCCCAGTATTGGGGGTTGGGGGCCTGGATAACTGGTAGCTTCTTTACCAGAAATGTCCTTAGAAGACAGCGAGCTGTCATAGAGGCAGATGCAGCAATTCTGCTTAAGGGATAAGGATTTTATAAGATCCAAAAATTAATGCTGGAGAGACATTGCATGCAACGTCTGTACATCCAATAGTGGAGCCTAATTAATTGTGGTTCCTAAGCTGGTTATCCACCAACCCAAACCTGAAGACTATGGGGGTATAGCACAGGCTTCATAAGATTCTCAAATTCTTTATCTAACATCAAAGTGGGATGAGGGTATCCCACTTTCTAACAATTTCAGGGGGACATTATGAAACTCAAGTATCGCGGCGTTAGCTATGACTATAAGGCTCCTAAGGTCGCAATTGCCGACAGTGAAGAAGTCGGTAAATATCGAGGTGTTACGTTCCACTTCCACAAATTGGTTAAAGCACTGTCTTCACCAGTTTTTGACCTGAAGTATCGTGGAGTTTCATATCATACTGGTGGTTCAGGTGCCTAATTTGGCTTTGAAGCTCTAATGCCGAAATGTTGGCTAAGCAAAGGTACCTTTGCTTCTCAACACTAGAAGAAGGCTCAGGAAACTGATCATTTCTTTTTAGAAACTATCTGAGGCAATTCACTCTCAGAGTAGATATAGGGGGCTGGCTGTTTAAACCGGTTGTTTTTTCTGTTTTTTCTTACCTTGCTCCCTATCTACTGGCATTGAATTTTAATGTCGACTCCTTGGGAGGTCTTTGGTTCATGACTACACCATCCCGAAAGTTTTCTCTTAGACTTTACTGTGCTAACTCCCGGCGACGCTGTGGTCGTCTCACAAAGACATAGATCAGTGCACCAACAAAATTCAAGAATAGGATAATAATAGTCCAAACAATTTTAGTGTTGCCCTCACTTGCTTCTTAAGTAGCACAGTCAATCAATACCCATAGCAAAAATAGAGCAGCAACAACTTTGAGGAAATCATAGAGAAACTCCCTAGAACGGGGCATGAAAATTGCTTAGCGATGCTTAGTGGGGTACTCATAATTTCCTCATATCCATTTTCTAAGTTCAAGATAGAGCAGGTTTTAACTGCTGTAAAAGTCAAATCCTCTCGCCCCTTTAATGAGGAGATCTGTTCATGCATTTGCCAGGTTCACGGCTGAATCTCAACCAATTAGTTGCTCGGTTTAAGCCCCATTCCACTACCTCTGACGTATCGAAAAGTAAACATAAAAACAGGCTGCGTGTCTTGCTTCCGTTAGGTTTTTTGGTGGTGGGTGGTGGTCTCTCCGTGACCTACTTCTTATCACGTTCCCCCACAGATACGCTGCAGTTGAGTGGCCGCATTGAGGGCTACGAGACAGACGTGGGTGCAAAAGTATCAGGACGAGTGGAGTTTGTAGCTGTCAGAGAAGGCGACCAGGTCAATGATGGTCAAGTGATCGTTCGGCTTGATGATGATGAAGTGCAGGCTCAATTAGACGAGGCTAAAGCACAGCTGGCCTCTGCCCAACAGCGAGAACGACAGGCGCGATTGCAGATTGAGGTACTGCAAAGCCAAATTCGGCGAGCCCAGGTGAGTCTGGAACAATCCCAGGGGGATACAGTGGGTCAGGTTAGCCAGGCCGAGGCTAATCTTGCTACGGCTCAGGCGCAGCGAGCAGAAGCAGAGGCACAGCTGATTGCGGCTACATCAGACTTGGATCTGGCCAGGGTGGAACGCGATCGCTACATCAAGCTTGCCCAAGTCGGTGCCGCGACCCAGGAGCGTGCGGACCAGGCCCAAACGACGTTTGAAACTACCCAAGCCCGGTTGGGTGTACGTGAAGCCGCCATTGTCGCCGCTCAGAGACAGGTTGATGCCGCAGCAGGGGGATTGACCCAGGCCCAAACCACCCGGCTCAATCCAGATCTTCGCACGGCTGAGTTAGACGTTTTGCAAAAACAGTTGATTCAGGTACAATCCCAGGCGGTTGCTGCACAGGATAATGTGACCAGGGCTGAAGCCGTTCAGCGAGAAATTGAAGCTCGCATGGGCTATCTCACCATTGCTAGTCCCCTCGCTGGAGTTGTTACCGCTCGCAGCGCTGAACCGGGAGAAGTGGTGACGACCGGCAGTACGCTGCTTTCTTTAATTGATCTAGACACTGTTTATCTGCGTGGTTTTATTCCTGAAGGAGAGATTGGCAAAGTACGAGTAGGACAAGCGGCCAGCGTCTTTCTAGATTCAGCACCCGAGAATCCCCTCAGTGCCCGAGTTATTGCCATTGATACCCAGGCTTCCTTTACGCCTGAAAATATCTACTTCCGAGAAGACCGGGTGCAACAGGTGTTTGGTGTCAGACTCAGCATTGATAATCCTGATGGATTTGCAAAGCCTGGCATGCCTGCCGATGGTGAAATTTATTTCGAATGATGATGCCGATTTTGTCTTAATCATGGGTGAACAAATCAAATCATGCATTCAACAACTCGTCAGATTGAGCAGCCAGAGACCGCACTCGAAACCCCTGCTATCCAGGTAGATGAACTCTATAAGCGTTACGGCAAACTAACCGCTGTAAACGAGGTGACGTTTACGGTGCGGCGGGGCGAAATCTTTGGCCTCATTGGTCCTGATGGTGCTGGCAAGACCACCCTGTTCCAAATCTTGGCAGGTGTGATGGAGGCAACCTCGGGAAATGTGATCATTCTGGAGCGTGCGCCTCGGGATGCTCGCTTGCAAACGGGCTATCTCACCCAACACTTTTCGCTCTATCTGGATCTCAGCCTGAATGAGAATATGCGGTATGTAGCTGGTCTCCATGAAGTGCCCCCCCAGCGTTTTGAACAGCGGCGCAACCAATATCTCAGGCTGATGAATCTGGAGCCGTTCTCAGATCGTTTGGCTGGTCAACTGTCTGGTGGCATGAAACAGAAGTTGGCCCTGTGCTGTGCCCTGATTGCTCAACCTCAGATATTACTTCTGGATGAGCCGACAACGGGTGTAGATCCTGTTTCCAGGCGTGAGTTTTGGGATGTGCTGGCCACCCTCTCCCACCAGGGCGTCACCATTGTGGTGGCCACACCCTATATGGATGAGGCTGAGCGCTGCCATCGTGTTGCCCTGATGTATGATGGCCAGATTCAGCAAATGGGAACACCGGCTCAGCTGCGGGATAATCTGGGGCTCCAACGCTTAGAGGTGCGCGCTAGCAACCTCAAAACCGCTGAACAGGGGTTACTCGCTCAACCGTCTACTCCGATTGTGGATGTACAAACCTTTGGTGATCGCCTGGATGTACTGGTTGACGATGCAGAGACTGGTGAAACCCAGATTCGTGCTCTCCTGGGGCAACATCAGCTCACAATCAACACGATTCGTCCAGCAGCGCCTACTTTGGAAAATGTCTTTGTCAACCAGCTGCGCCAACAGGGGTCGGACCCTGCTTTTGTGCCATTGCCTCGGCTGCGGCCATTGCCAGCCCACAGCAGCGATGATATTGCCATTGGTGCCCGTGACCTCAGTAAGACATTTGGCAATTTTCAGGCGGTTAAAGCGGTCAACCTGGACATCCGCTATGGTGAAATTTATGGATTGTTGGGGGCTAATGGTGCTGGCAAAACCACCACCATTAAGATGCTGTGTGGGTTGTTGGGCATTACCCAAGGTGAAGTCACACTAGCCGGCCAAACCCGCAATTTGCGTAGCAGTGCTCTACGTCAGCGGATGGGCTACATGAGCCAGAAGTTTACCCTTTATGATGACTTATCTATTCAACAGAATTTGGAATTTTACTGTGGGGTTTATGGTGTCCCCCGTCGTCAGCGCTCTGCCAAAATCAATTGGGTTTTAGACATTTGTGGATTGACGGGCAAAGCAGACCTGATGACGGGGCAACTGCCAGGTGGGTGGAAACAGCGGGTGGCCTTTGGGGCATCAGTGATGCACGAACCTGAAATTTTGTTTTTAGACGAGCCCACATCCGGTGTGGATCCCTTGGCTCGTCGTCAGTTCTGGCGATTAATTGAAGACTTAACCCATCAGGGCACAGCAGTGCTGGTAACCACCCACTATCTAGAAGAAGCTGAACATTGCAATCGCATGGCATTTATGGCATCTGGGGAGATTGTTGCCCATGGGTCCCCGAGTCAAATTAAGGCCAGCCAGCCGGGACAGCTATTTGAAGTGCAGATTCCCCAGCCTCAGGTTGTCTCCGACTTACTCAAACAGTATTTTGAGGATTGGCGAGTATCCCTATTTGGCGATCGTCTCCACATTGTTCTGGATCAGCCGGATATAGACGTGCCTCGTCTCCGCTCATTACTGAGCACAGCAGAATTCGACATTCAATCTATCCAGGCTGTGCCATTCTCCCTGGAAGATGCCTTTATTGGCATTATCCAGCGAGCCCAGGGGGGACAGCCATGAAGCGCATCTGGTCTCAGTGCATCAAAGAATTGGCTCAATTTCGTCGCGATCTCTTGACGTTTGCCCTGGCCTTTATCCTGCCGTTGGGGATGCTACTGATTTTTGGCTATGCCATCCGACTGGAGACAAAAAATATTCCCCTGGCGATCCAGGACTTTAACATGACTCCCCTCAGTCGTAGCTATGTAGAACGACTCTTTGCCACTAATCAGTTTCAGCCTGTCCCAGGGTCGGGAGAGCCCATTGAGATCATTGATCAAGGACGCGCTAAAGCGGCAGTGATTATTCCACCAGATTTTTCCCGTCGCATCAAAGACCAGAAATCCAGCCCTATCCAGGTGCTGGTGGACGGTACCGATGTGAACAATGCCCGCGTGATTCGCAACAGCATACGGGCAACGACTAACTTCTTTGTGCAGGATCAAGGACTTCAATCTAGAACAGTTAAGGTGGTTGCCCGCATTCGCCTCTGGTTCAATCCGGGTCGCAAGGAATCTCTCTTCATCGTGCCGGGGCTTTATGCCGTTATCTTGGCCATCTTTCCGGCCTTGCTGGCAACTCTCGCCATGGTGCGTGAGAAGGAACAAGGCACGATTGTGCAGGTTTATGCCTCTAACTTAAGTGCAACTGAACTGCTGCTGGGTAAAGGGCTAGCCTACTTCATTGTGGCCATGGGTGAAGCCCTTTGCATCATGGGTTTGGGCTCGCTTCTGTTTAGGATTGGGTTGGCGGGTAATCCCCTACCATTGATGCTAGGAACCTGTTTATTTGCAACGGTCAGTGTTCTTTATGGTCTTTTGATCGGCGTCCGCTCTAGTAATCGCATTGCGGCGGTGCAGGGGGTGGCATTTACTGGTTTTCTAGCCTCTTTTTTGTTTTCGGGCTTTATCTACCCGTTGAGTAATATTCCGTTTCCCATTTCACTCATTTCTAACATTGTGCCAGCTCGCTATTACATTGATGTGACTCGCGATGCCTTTGTCAGGGGGACCGGGTGGGGAGGCATTTGGGTCGCCCTGGTGGCCATTGCGCTGCTGGCATTGTTATTTTTTGCAGCCGCCTGGCGTGGTCTGCGTCGGATGCAGTTACCGGACTGATTGATGTTTAAGTTGTTCCAGCGTTTACTAAACAGTCGCTTCTGGGCCTTAGCCATAAAGGAGGTTCAGCAGATCTTGCGAGATAAGAAGCTACTGTTTATGTTAGTTTTTCCACCGACGGTGCAACTGTTGCTCTATGGCTTGATCTTAAACCCAGATGTGCAATATTTGAAATTAGGAATTGTGGATCAGGTTAATGTTGGGGCCAGCCGTGAACTGGTGGCCGCCTTGACCGAGAATGATGTGTTTGTTGTTGATCGCTATAGCGCCAGTCAACAGAGCCTGGGGAAACAGGTGCGACGAGGAGACATCACCTTGGGGGTAGTCTTTCCGCCTGACTTTAATCGCAATTTGTCCCAGGATAAATCGGCTGAGATTCAGGTGATGGTGGATGGTGTGGACGCCAATACGGCGGGAATTGCCAGTGGCTACTTTACCCAGATTGTCCAGCAATATAATCGTCAATTGAATGATATTGAAATCCCCAGTGTTGTTGAACCACAGATTACCTTCCTGTACAATCCTGGACTCATCAGTAGCTGGTTTTTTGTACCTGCCATGATGGGCGTCGTCCTGACGTTAATTGGATCCATCGTCTCCTCGTCTGCCCTGATTCGGGAAAAAGATACGGGCACCCTGGAGCAGCTCTTGATGACTCCAGCGTCAGCCGGGGAGATTTTGCTGGCAAAAGTGGTGCCGTTATTTGTGCTGTTGTTGGGGGATGCACTGTTGGCGCTAAGTGTTGCCAATATCATTTTTAACGTGCCGTTGCGGGGCAGCTTGTTGCTCTTTTTAGTGATGTCGGGGTTGTATGTCTTTGTCGGGATTGGCATTGGTATGATGCTGGCCACACTCTGTCGCAATCAACAGCAGGTAATATTGACCTCGTTTTTTATCAATATGCCGTTGATCCAACTGTCGGGTGCGATCGCACCCATCGAAAGCATGCCTGCGGTTTTCCGTTATTTGTCATTGCTGAATCCCCTGCGTCACTATGTAGCAATTTTACGGGCTGTATTGTTGCGGGGTGTAGGTTTGGAGGTGATCTGGCCCCATGCGATCGCTCTATTGGTGTTTGCAGCAGTTTTAGTTACCATTAGCACCAATCAATTTCGACATCAGGTGAGCTAGCCGCCTTAAGGCTCCCGCGCTTAAATAATTCCCCCGTTACCCCATCACCCATCCACCCATCGACTCATCCACATTGGATAGTGGGCAAACTTACGCCACAGAATACTAGGGCAATATCTCCAGGGTCAGCAAGAGTTTTAGAAAATTCTAATCTAAACGATAGACATATGCTGTATCCGTTTCTAAAAAAAGCTTGTGTGGTTTTTCCATGGCTTCATTTTCAACAACTTTATCAGCTTAAATCTCATACAGCCATCCAGAATAAAATGTGAGGCCAATAGCTGTCGCGAGGGCTAGTAGCCAAAGTACAAAAACGATGGACGATAGCTTGCTTAAGGCAACGTTATTATCATCTGCCGCTTGGTGGCTTAAAACAAAGGGCGACATAAAGATATGATCTAAATTGTCTACATATTGCCTCTTTTCAGGATTTTGCCCAATACATCCCTTGTAGATGGAATCATCTACAAGACAAGCAATATTTGCAACTCGCTGCATCAACCGGAAATCAAAGCGCGTTCCAGGAAAACCAACTTTTTTTTGATATATTTCCAAGTTGGGTTGCATGAGCACAGAAGCAAACTGGGTCATAATAGCAATTACAAGCACACCCTGAATTAAGTATCTTTTCAATTGCCTGGATGATAAAAGCAGTTGTACAAGCAGAGCCAACAGGGGTATTAACAACAAATGAACAGAGGTAACATGAAATCTGGCACCCCAGGCTGTACCCCCCGTCCACACCAGTTTACTGGTCAGCAATATATGTAACGCTAGATTTAGCAGCCCAGTTAATAGGTACAGCTGGACATAGGGAGAAATCTTTTTCCAGATGACAATGGTCAGTATCAGACAGGGTAAAAATAGTGGATCGTATATAAAAATACTTCTCGCTGGCGAGAACAATGTATCCAGAATGCCGATCCAAGGTGGATTGACAAAGGGATAATTTGCAGGAAGTTGCGGTAAGCCAGACCACATGGGATCTGTTCCAAGCTGCTTTAAGATTTCACTGTTTGACGTTGCCCATACACTGCCATATCTCAGATAATCAACAAAGCGGCCTAGCAGAGTAAATGGAACCAGCCCTAAGATCCAAACCGCTGAAAATCTAAACAGGTTGGATAGGTATCGCTTTTGATAGAGAACGCAGCCACTTAAAAACAAAAAGACCGTCAAAGCGTGGAAAATGCTGGTTGTGCGAATGAGCATGGCGAGCCCCAAGCATAAGCCACTTAAAAATACATAGGAGAGTTTATTAAAACGTACACCCGCTAGGGCAGATGCATATCCAATGGTCACAAACAACAGGATCTGATTATTTTGCTGGGGAATTTGAGCATAGTGAAGCACCGTCGAACTTAGTAACCAGCCAATGCTCGACAAAGCTGCTACATGCTGCTTAAACTGAAATAACCTGAGTAGCCAAAAGCAAGCGATAATAGCCGCTACATTCAAAGGTATAAACACTAAAAATTGAACGGCTAAATTTCGAAATACAGTTTCTCCAATGGAGGGGAATAAACGTCCTAACTGTGTCCCGACCCAGTCACCAGGCAACATCAGCAGAGACTGCCCAACATCATAGGCAATATACCGTTTGTTATCTCTGCCTTGAACGCCAAATCGGATGTCTCCCCGTCGTTTAGGCTGCGTTTCGGAAGACACAAGCACTTCTTCCTGTCCTTTCCACCAGGAATGGGTCATTTGCAGCCTTAACGTAGTATCTAGGCCAATGTATGTGCCGGGATTTATGACAGCAAGCCATAAAAATGTAATTAAAATAAGCTTGGTGAGTAACTTCATGTCAGACAATAACCTGTAGCGTTTTTGGCCTATTCAGATATTGGACAGAGGCGGGCAATCCTATCTTTAAAGTGCTGCCATTTTATACAAACAACAGTTCTTACTCATTGAGGGTGAATATCAGTATCTTTGTGCACTCAATTAGGGATACAAGACTGGCTCCAGGGTTGGCTCTCTTCGGTAGTTTGTATTTCACCCTGAGAAACAGTTCTTTCCTTTGTAAAAGATACTTCAAAGTGTTTGAGGCGCTGATTGTTTGAGTTTTTATGGTTCCAGCTGTGGCAAACATACTTTCCATAGTAGGGATAGAGTTGTTGGCCTAGGGCACGGTTGAGATTAATAAAATAGGTGCGCCACTGCAGATTTTTGTAGATTGCCTGTCGTTGAGCCAGGGTGGGTTTATCTGCAGATATAGGCTGATGGGGCTGCAGTAAGTTCACGGTATGACCATCTGCCAAAGTACCTTCCACAACATACCAACCATCATCACGGGGAGGAGCGGGTGAAAAGATACTCCAGGACTGATCTAGTCGCGCCGCTTGCATTGGAATGTGCAGCCGATTGGCGGTACGGCTATTGGTCACACGCCTGAGAGTACGAATTACTGGATGGGGATTATCAACAAAGGCATGGTGATGGGTAATGCTGCGGAAGTTCCAGATAGAGGTGAGGATTAACAGGATTGCCGCCAGGCTGTTGCCAAACCACGAAGCACTGACAGAAAAAGCATAAAATTTGAAGGGACGTGTGACTAAACCAGCCCTACGGCGGTTGTTGGCGATCGCATCATAAAACCGAGTACCCACTTTCATCATGGGTGACCAACGCAGCACCGGGGCTAAAAACCAGAAGACAGGCGATACGCTACACACATAGGCGATCGCTTCAAACTTATAGTGATGCTTGCCTTGCCAATCAACGACTACCCAAGAATTATGGCGCTCCATGGCCGCAAAGATATCAGGATCGCTCTGCGTAGTACGGAGAAGAGTATCTGGCAAGAGTAAAAACGTGCGGATCAGGTGCACGACTTTTTTACAGAAGCCACAGTCGGCGTCATAGTGAATCACCAGGCCATGGTGCTCCCGACCATAACAGCGCTTGGCCCACCGTTCCCAGGTAGAGGTGGGAATAAACACAAGCCAGGTAACAATACTCAGAGCTGGAAAAATGCCGAGGTTAAGGGTAAGACCAAAGCCCAGGTGCAGCAAAATAAAGGTGACGATGGCGATATTGCGAAACAGAGCGGTACGGATAGGCACAAATATAAACAGCGGACCGATCCACTCCAACACCAGGGTAAAAAAGGTCAATATGGGGAGCAAAGCACCCAGATTTAAGAGCCATGCTCCTAGGGGGGTGACATATTGGTCAAAGCTTAAGGCATAATAGACTGCACTGCCTTCAGGCCACCAGGTGGAACTGGTTGTTTTGAAGAAGGCGGAGAACATATATATGTAACACTGCTGAACCATAAGAGCGACGCTAGCAGCCCCAAAGAAACGTTTTGGTAGGCTTTGGGCAGCGGTATTGAGAGCACTGTCAATGGAATACTTGGCCCCCAGTGGGAGAAACATCGCCCAAAACATGATCGCCCGCAGAACATCATCAGCCGCGAAGATCAGGGCTGGATTGCGATTATGGAGAGAGACAATCAGTGCCCAGGAGGCAATGGTCGCTAAACGCGTTTTGTACCCCACCAACAGAGCCAGGGCCAAGATCACCGCCACCAGAAATATTAGGGCCTGTACCCAGGCTTGACCACTGATCAGGTGAAGCGACCAGTACCCATCGGGTAAGATTTCGGCGGCGGCCTGCCTGGGTAACACTCCCGCATCGGTATAGTGGGCAACTAAATCACCTAGACGAGTCAACAGAGCCGCCAGGATGACTAAAGCCAGACCAATGCGTAACAATGCCAAAGACCTTAAATCTAGGCCATAGCGCTTTTCTAGAAATCCGGGGTGGGGAACAGTGTCGGCCATGGAACTACAGGGGCAAGGAGGACAAAGAGACTGTTTAAGGAGTAAGCGAGTTTTGAGGTGGATTCATAGGTTCAATTTTGTTGGCTTTATTAGCTAGACCTATGGGTTAGGAATCAGAATTATTTAATGTCCAGCTTTGTGCCCTCATCCTAAATCCTTCTCCCTCAGGGGGAAGAAGGACTTTAAACCTGGCTTCCTCTCTCAAGGCTGCCATGTACACACAAGTATTGGAAACTAGCGTTTGCGGTTGCCTCACCCCCCTTAATCCCCCCTTGGTAAGGGGGAGAACTGGAGTTTCCCCCCTTACCAAGGGGGGATTAAGGGGGGTAATGCAGGATTCTGAACTCTCTGCCGAGATGTGTGTATACCGTAGCTCTCCCCCTTGGGAGAGGGCTGGGGTGAGGGCTATCTGAACATCAGCAAAGTTGAAACTGTTTGATTCCCATTCCTTAGCTAGTAGCGGTTGCAGTTGTTGGGCCAGGGTTTGCGATCGCAACCTGCGCGCCTCAGGCATCAGATGATAATGGGTATCCGCGAACAGAGTAGAGTCAGACTGAATATTGAAAGTCTCAGGGTCGTATATCAAAGGAGCAATTTCCGATAATGCTGTCGCTGTGGCCTCAACATTTTTCTGTGTTTCTAAATCGTCGGCATCAGCATAGACCCAGGGTAGTGCCAACAACAACGTAGCTCCTTTGGCCTCCACCTCCTGACGAAACTCAGCAATACGGTCAAGGGCATAGGGTGTGGCAGGCTGTTTGATTTTCATCTGCCACCATTCCCCAGTGCGTACCTTGGTGATGGTTGGATCTCCTTGGTCGGTGAGGGGATCATCGTAGTAACCCGTCACTCTTCCCAAGGTGGCCAAATCTATAGAAGACTTCACCACTGCCCGCAGTGAAGGCACACCCAACATCAGCACATTTTGTGCCAACTGTTTTGGTGGAATATTGCCGGTTAACGGCTGCCCCGTTGCCAGGGCAAAGGCTCCAGAGCGTTCACCTAGACCATTTTCATGGTTTAACAACAGATATTCCGGGATTAACAGAACAGTGTCACCCGGTTCTACCTGGGGTAAAACACTGGGCAAGATCAGGTTCAACCCCACTGGACCATCAATGCCCATATTGATCACCGGTAGCCCCAGATCTGCCTCCAGCACCTCAGCATTGATCGTGTAGTGGGCTCCTGACCCCCCGGTGACAATTAACTTAGGAGATTCAAGAGTTTGCGCCAGGGCGATTTTGCGCTGATACATAGACCGCAGCCAGCTGGTTTCACCACCGCCGTAAACGTTATACAGGCTGCCAGCACCCCAAGCTAAACTTGCGATCGCAGCCCAGCGTAACAACTTGAGTGACTCTTGCATCTGACTGACTCCCTCCTTGTATAGCCGCTGGGCTCTAAAACTCAAAATAAATAAATTCAGATGGAATATTGGCAGCAAAGAGAATCGTTAGCACTAATAAGGCTTTAGAAACCCAGGGCACCAAAAAAAGCTCATATTCTAAAGATCGTTCTTGCCAAACTGCAATATGCTCTACCAGTAAAAAACCTGCAGCTAACAACAAAATCAGCCCCAGCGCCATGGCTTCATTCAGGCTGAACTGACTAAATGCGCTGCCGAGATTCGCTAACGAATACGCCCAGGGTGTGATCAATGTGGTCAACTTAGTGACGAGCCGAGCCGTATTCAACTCCATAAAGAACAAACAGCCCAGCACCACTGAGCCAAAGGTTAATGCCCACGACATAATTTGAGGTCGCTGGACATACTTGTTAACAACTCTCTGAAAGGGTCGACCAGCATAGCGCAGCAGCAATAGGAGAGCACCGTGATAAGCGCCCCAGAGAATAAAGTTCCAAGATGCCCCGTGCCAAAAGCCTGAGAGGGTAAACGTCGCAAATAGAAAAGCAGGAGCCCAGGCTTTTCGAGACCCCATGAGCGGTAAAAACACATAGTCACGAAACCAGGTACTTAGGGAAACATGCCAGCGTCGCCAAAACTCGTTGATGCTCTGAGAGGTATAGGGGGCTAGAAAATTTACAGTTAGACGCACCCCCAACACCCGGGCAATGCCCACGGCCATAAAGCTGTAGCCGGCAAAATCAAAATAAATTCGCAGCGTGAACAAAAAGGCATAAAACCAAACCAGCCAAGCATTCCCCGCCTCTTGCAGATCAATGTAGGGTGCAATGTTATCGGCGAGGACAAATTTCATAAACAAGCCCAGGGACAACCACCGCAGCCCCCAGTCCCAGTTATCGGCTGTGAACTTAAATCTAAAACTAGAAATTTGCGGTAATAGGGCCGACCGTCGCTCAATTGGACCCGCCACAATTTGAGGGAAAAAGGCAACAAAGTTCACATAGTCCATGAACTCAATCGGCTTTTTACGGCGGGCCTTGAGGGAATCCACCACAAACGCCACCATCTGAAAGGTGTAAAATGAAACCCCAGGTGGAATTCCTCCAAAGACCGGCAGTGGAAATTGCGATCGCCAATTGCCCGGCACCACAACCGCCAATCCTAAAATATCCTCAACAAAAAAGGCTAAATACTTAAAATAGACCAGTACACCTATGTCAAAAATAATCAGCAACGTGGCAATGAGTCGTTCCTGTTGGGGTGGGCGGGTGATCATCCACCGTACCATCCAATAGTTAAACAGGATTTGGATCAGAAAGACAACAAAGCTGGTGGCACTGGCATTGAAAAACAGCAGTAGCGATAGAGCCGCAATCCCCACCGTGTCAAAAACGCCACGCCAAAGGTTAAAAACCTGTCCAATCAAGCGCACCGTAAAAAACGGGACACAGAACAGCAGCAAAATCCACCAAAAGGAAAACTCAGAGAAATTCAAAACGGTGTCTCCTTAGTAGCATTTGCCCTACAGATCCTTGGGATCTATCGAGACCTCAAATTCATTGACTAAGTAGGTAGAGGCTTTGGCAATGGTGGGATAGTCCCAAAACAATGTAGACGGTAGCTCCAGGTCAAGCCAGTCCTCTAAATCGGCAACTAGGGTCACAGCATCAATGGAATCTAACCCATAGCGAGTCAGAGGTTGGGTGACGTCTACCGTCGTTGGCTCTAAGGAAAGCACATCAGCTAGCTGTTGAACCAGCCAGGTCTGGATAGCTTCAATCGGTGAGGTAGTCGTTGGGGTTTGAGTAGTAGAAGATGTCATAGGTTTTAGTGAATGTAAGATGCAAAGCTGTTAACGAGAGCGAACTAAACGGCAACAGCTTTAACTAGTCTGAACATAAGACAACCTTTCAGATCTAAACCTGCAAAATTGGAGCAGGGGATTTGATCGGAGCAGAAGCGTTAACAGAATTTGTCCTAGAGGCCAATTGGAATGGCACAATTGAAAACATTTTGTCAGCCCCATGGAGCCGTAACAGTTTCTCCGCTACGGTTTCGTAGTAAGCCAATGGTATGGCTGGCTGCTCAGGGGTGAGCTGGGCTAACAATCGATCTGCGCACAGCACCAGCCATTTCCCTTGAGCAAAGAAATCTCCCAGCTGGCTGCGATTGTGCAGCCACATGTGCAGGCACGCCGTTGCAGCGTGAATATAACAGTATCGCTTGGCCTCTTCAAAGGCTTCAAAGGACTGATCGTGACCATGTTCAAAAGCACCATCAGCAATGGCTTCATCCTGTTCATCTAAGACTTGCAGAAATTGTTGGTACTGCTGCTTGAGACAGTCCAGGACATTTTCATCTATATCTAGGGGGTTGCCGAGGGCCTCCAGGGTAGCTAGGGCGGATTCTAATCCCTGGGGCACATCATCGGTGCCCCGAGCGATCAGATCGAGCTGGCTGGGATCGAAGGTAGGGAGCTCTGTCGTTAGATTAAAGCTGTTGCGTAAACGTGCTTGGAGAGCGACTAAATCCTTGGATTTACGCCGACTGCGAGCTTTGGCTAGCTGCCGTCGTTGCAGGATTAAGGCATGGAGATTAACGACTGAGCTGCCATCAAACACACTGATTATGGAACTATCGCGCAACATTTTTTGGAAAACACCATAGTCGTGCTCATCGCGCATATAGAACCTTGCACCCAGGACAACTGAAATATCCTGTTGCATTTTTTCTAGGGTGACGGGCACAAAATACTTGTCCACCGCCGACCAGACGCTAAACTGCCGGGGAGCAACGTGAAATCCTCGCGCCGCCGCAATATTGACACAGTCACAGGCCAGGATATCAAGGAATCCATTCACCAACACACGGCGGGGGTGAGGCATATCCCAGACGGTCTTACCGTAGAGCTGACGATTCAGGGCAAAATTGAGGGTGGTGCGCAGACAAGTATCAGCAGAACCCTGGGAAAATGCTGCACACAAGGCCCGAGTAATCTGAAATCCTTTTAGGGCTAGCTCTAATCCTTGCCCCTCTTTTCCTAAAAGCATTTCATCAGGGACAAAACAGTCTTCAAAATAAATACCGCTCATGTCGGCTCCACGAATACCGTGGGTTTTGATTTTAGGGTTGTTGCCAAAACTGGTGGGATCAAGTGCCCGTTTGTCTAGCATAAACAGGGACAGCCCTCGATTACCTCCGGCTTTGTCAGTGCGGGCCAGCACAAAGGTGATTTCCGATCGAGTTGCCCGGTTAATGGGCCATTTCTCACCCGTGAGGCGATAGCCGCCAGGCACTTTTTCTCCCACTAAACTGCCACCGACTAGATCACTGCCGTGCTCCCGTTCAGAATAGGCCAGGCACATGGTGCCGTAATCATCTTGCATAAACCGAGCCAGCTGTTGTTTTTGTGTTTCCGTACCTGCCATCCAGGTGAGGAAAGACCAAAACATGGTGGTAAATGCGATCGCAGTATTCAGATCGCGACGAGAGAGCACCCGCACAAATGCAACAAATTCCTCAAAAGAGGTAAATTTGCCACCGCAGTCAGTGGGAATGTAATAGTGTTGTAATCCCCAGTCATAGAGCCCCTTAATTTCAGCCTCAGGGAAGACCTCTTGTTCATCAAGGGTGGCCATGTGCTGAAAAGAGAGAGGGTTCTCTGGAATAAAGGGGTTGCCTAGGGAGCGCTCCAGGGCTTCCGCCACCCAGTATTGCTTAAGAGATTTCATAGAACTGTCGCTAGGATTGAGAACTTAATCTAGGCAATAAGGCCTGATCGTCATAAAATAGAACAACTTGATTCTGTAGCACCCACAACCATCAAGAAGATGCCATCTGTACCTGGTTTTCCAGGGCGTCAGCATCATTTTTAAAGCTCCTCATCCTGGCCGTCAGCTGAGGATGCTCACTCCAGTCGGCAATGACCTCTAGGGTACCGACTAAAAAGTGATCGCGGCAGGCCCGCCGTTGGATTTTGCCACTGGACGTCTTCAGAACATTGCCGGATTTGACGAGTGCGATCGCACTCACCTGTAATTCATGGGCTTCGGCAATAGCCTGCCGAATATCTGTCAAAATGTCGTCCGCTGTCATGGTTAACTGATGCTGGCGCTCCACTTCTTGCACCACTACCAGCTTTTCTTCTCCTTCATCAATGATGGAAAAGGCTGCGCCATAGTTCGGACGAAGAGCCGGATGTAGCTGCTGCACCGTCCACTCAATATCTTGAGGATAATGGTTGGCACCGCGAATAATAATCAGATCCTTAATACGTCCGGTGATATAAAGCTCCCCGGCCCGCATAAAGCCTAAATCTCCTGTGCGCAGGTAGGGGCCAACCTGAGGTGTATCCTTGAGTCTTGCTCCAAATGTTTCTGCGGTGGCATCAACCCGTTGCCAATATCCACCAGCAACACCCGAATCAGCCACCCAGATCTCTCCCACCTCGTCATGAGCACATCGAGTTAACGTATCTGGGTTAGCAATGACAACCTCAGTCTCGCAGACTAATTGACCGCAACTCACAATATCTCTCAGTAGAGCATCGTCCTGGACAGGAGCGACAACCCCCTGCTCCAAAGCAGTGGCATTCAGCGACAAAATCACCGGCTCTGTCCCCACCCGTTTACTAGAGACCAGGAGAGTAGCCTCTGCTAAACCGTAGGCTGGGGCAAATGTTGTCCATCGAAAACCATGGGGGGCATAGGCATCCAAAAACTCACCCATGACGCGAGGGTTAATGGGTTCTGCCGCATTACCTGCTGCTTTCCAACAGCTCAGATCTAACCCCTCTCGCTTGGCGGGCTTCACCCGACGGACACACTGGTCATAGGCAAAGTTAGGGGCCTGGCTGTGGGTAGCCCGATATTTAGAAATGGCTTCCAGCCAACGCTGAGGTCGCTTTATAAATGCCAGGGGTGACATCACATAGCAAGGCACCCCAGTATACAGGGGTTGGATTAATCCTTCCACCAGGCCATAGTCATGGAAATAGGGCATCCAGGTAACTGTTGCCCCCTCGGGCGTATACCCACAGGCCCGTTGCAAATAGGCAGAATGGTGCATTAAGTTTTTGTGGCTCAGCATGACCCCTTTAGGCACCGATGTTGAACCTGAGGTGTATTGCAGGTAAGCCAACGCCTGCTGATCTACCTGGGGGTCTTGCCATTGCTCCGCCAACTGTAAATCTACCTGCTCGGTGTTGAACCAGGTCATCTGTGCAAACTGAGGAGATACTACATCCTGATTATTCTTCAGAAGATCGATGATGCGTTGGTTGCTCAAAACTAAACTAGCATCAGCATCCTTCACAATCTCCAGTAGACGAGGCAGGGCCCGCTTCATACGCCCAGCATCTGGAGGAGGAACGGGAATAGCGATCACCCCAGCGTATAGACAGCCACAAAAAGCGGCCATAACCTCAACCCCCTGGGGATAGAGTAACAATGCTCGCTCTCCTTTAGCCTGGTGGAGACGGGCGGCAATTGCCCGAGCCTGTTGATCAAGTTGTTGATAGGTGTAGCAAGCGGTTTCGGTCTTACCATCTTCAAGAAACTGATAGGCCAGCTGATCAGGTTGCCTATCAGCTCGATAGCGTAACAGATCAATTAGGGTCGTGAGCTTTGGGGATACAGAGAGCTGAAACATGGCAATGTAGCAGAGCTCCAAATAAGAATTTGATCACAAATGATACTTAGGGAGATCGCACTTAAAAAGCTGGAAAAGCTATCAATAAAAAGATAGCGGTGCGAAGTTTAGAATCGACTATGCAGATTAGGGGCAACCAGAATGTTCTGCACCTAGAGCCTGAGTGACTGAAGGCAAGAATGTAAGACCTTATACCGTTGGTTGCTGCGAGAAAATACTGGTGTCATAATCGCACGAACCTTAGGGAAAGAGACCAGAGGCCTGAAAGCTCTTCACAGAAAAAACATACAGTTTTTTCTAATATAAAGTTCTTTATTGTCTAAGTGTATCCACTGAAGTAAACCATTGTAGTGAGTGAGTAGTACGCTACAAAAAGAGCATAACTCTAAAATATTTAGGAGCTTAAATTCAATGAGGACATAGCTTTCAGCATTTATCCAGCAACCTCAAAAAGATGGGAAACCCCCATAAAGCCTGGTGGCTTTCTCAAAGTTTTGAGATCATGACATCGTACACAGGGTACTTTCCAAATGTCCCTAACGAAGAGAATTTAAGCTGTAACGACATTTTCTTTGAGAAAATTACTAAATTTTCAGCAGGTTCTTCAGGGGTAGGACAAGGGCGATGGGGGTAGCAGATATATAAAAATTGGCTATATCCCTGTTCATACAGACCATCTGCCAACTGTCGAACATCGGACGTTGATTCAGTCAGAAAAAAAGTTTTTTCAGGGGTTGCCACCCAAAGTTGCTGAGCGACAAACTGATGGGACATGGCAATGTAAGGGCTGGAATGCTCAGTAATAGCAGTAATCGCCGGTGCGATCGGCCCATAGTTGCGACTGAGAGAAACAGAGGCCGTGGCGCGGTCGCCATAATTGGCGACGGTACCGTTGTAAACGTTGAGATAAGCACCTGCTAAAAATACGATAGTTAGGCTACTAATTGTTAAATAATATCGCCAGCCCCTCAAGCAAGTGAGCACTTGATTGAGATAGGTGCCGCCAATCAGGGTAAGTAGTGGCACCAGGATTAGGTAGAAACGAGCGCCCCACTGTTTGCCACCAGCCCCAGGCGGAATAATCAGAGGAACAACCAGGGTAAACAGTAGAAGAATTAACCATATTGTGATGATCTGATAACGAAAGTATCGAGGCTTGCTAAATCTGGTTAAAACGGCAATCGTCAGTACCCATAGGGTAAATGGGAAGTATTTGATTAACGCATTGAGCAACTGTTGATAATTAGCCATGGCTTGGGACAGTTGCTGACGAATGGAAGATTCTTCGACCACCTGAAGGGCATGAATACCTAGAAAATGGCCATAAATCATTTGATTAAGCCCAAAAAAGACCAAAATACTCAACAAAAGGCCACTTATAAACAAGCGGCCTTTACCCTGGAGTATTGGTAGCCAAGACAACATTTTTGGACTCACCCATTGCCAAAGTGTAAGTCCCACTACAATTGCGGCCAAACATATAAATTCAGAGCGAAACCAAACGGCAAGGCCGATCAGGCTACCGGATAAAAATACCTGAATATTGGAGGTTGTAGCACCCTTTGGCCCTAGCAGTATAGTGATTCCCCAAAAGGCTAAACTTACGGCTAGGGTATGCTCCCAGTACATGGCTCCATACAAGGTTAAGGGAGAGGCAAAAATGAGGATACTGAGTGCGATCGCAACCACATCTGCTCTCCACTTTAGTTGTTGTCCAATCTGAAAGAACCTTAGCCAGATTAGCCATAGGGCTAGTAAAGGAACAACATACAGCCCCCAGTAGCCTAGAACACTGTAAAAAATAGATGTCAGTGCTGGAAAGGGAAAAGGAAAGGTAATGAAATAATTATCAAATCGTTCATAGACATAGGGAGGCGTGAAGGGATACAGCCCTTGTTTCCATAATTCAACAACCCAGCCTGGGGCCGATAAGCGTAAATCAAAATGCCAATTTCCTGCAGCCAGTTGTTGAGACAGCAAGGCTTTAAGGCCACCATCACCACTAAAAAATACACCCCCTTGGGTATATTTTTGCAGACTGAGGGTAAATAGAATGCCGACCAAGATAATAAGCCATGGGAACTTAACATCCAGGGATATCTTCGATCTAGAGGGATACATAACGGCAGTTCCTCGATGACTGTCGTGATTTAGGGTATTAATTCTTATTTACGAATATCTGGCCATGGGAAACCTGTTCAGGTTTGAGCTGAAATCTGAGACTGCTCCTATAGCTAACGCTACGAAACCTTGATGCAACGGCCATGTAGTATACAAGGCAAAGCTACAAAAATGCTGCAATCAAAAAGTCCCAAAGACCGAGATATTCTAGTTGAAAGCCAATGATTTTTTAACATTACCACTGATTTCAAGATCTGGTGCGATCTCATCGATTAAAAATATGCCTGCTTTGTCGGTGCTTGTCGTTTTTCGAGACACTCATCCTGTTGCCACTTAAAACACGTAATTAAGTGTTTGAGATTCCACCATTTCTGACTGGGAAATTCATAGGTTAAGGTTTATTAACCTGTAGTCTGGCCGCTTCAGAGATGGCCAGACTACTGATAGTGTCATAGTTGAGGACGCGAACTCCACCAGAAGCAATTGTCCCCATGGCCAGTGCCTTATACAGAGACGCTATCAACTCTACAGAAAGACTTTGTAGATTGAAAAGTTCAACAGTCTTGTTGTTATGGTAGTGATGATCGGTATGACCCATGGGCAGGAGTCTCTAGAAACCTTTCCATTCCCTGATGACAACTTGATAAAGCCCTGTGCTGTAGCTGCCTGTCAGTAGTAAAATGCTGGCTATGGCATATCTTCTCTCGGCAACCAAACTCAAGTCCTATGCCCAGTGTCCCAGGGCCTATTATTTTCGCTATGAGTACGGTTTGAAACAGCCGTCGATGTTTGGCGCGGCGGTTTTGGGTAAGGCCTTGCATGGTGCCCTGGCGCAGCTATACCAGGATTGGCATTATCAGGAGCCGTTACCGTCAGAGGGGTGGCTACGGTATTGCTGGGAGCATCAGATTAGTGCGTTGACGGCGGCCCAGGTGGAAGCGGGGTGGCAGATTCTGTGGCGGTATTTTGAGACTGAGATTGTGCCGTTGGGGGTGATGCAGCGTCCCTTGGCAACGGAGGGCAGAATTCAGGGGTTGACCCAAGTGAATGGTTTGGAGTTTAAGCTGACGGGGCGTTATGACCGATTGGATAGTTTAGACGATGGGTTGGAGCTGATTGATTATAAGTCGGCGAAGAACCCGAGGGTACCTGAGGCTGATACGGTGGATTTGCAGTTGGGTTTGTATAGTTTGGCGTTAGAGCAGCGTTATGGCAAGTTGTTGCGGCGGCTGAGTTTGTTGTTTTTGCGGACGGGGGAGCGAGTGACCTATGGGGTGACCGATGAGCATCGGCGTCAGGTGGAAGCGGTGATTGGTGATCTGGCGTTGCGGTTGTTGGATGAGGAAGATTGGCAGCCTAGATGTGGGGAGCAGTGTGGGCAGTGTGCCTATGCGAGGTATTGTTCGGCGGTGGAGGCTGAACCGGAACCGTTGCCGGAGGTGCGGCAGAAGATACGGCGGTTGCAGTTGTGTTTGGGTATTTGACTATTGTCTTGGTGGACTGCTTACGGGGGTAAGGATGTATTGCTGTGTTTCCTTTGCTAAAAAGATACCAATTTTCTCCCTTACCCCCTTTCTTCTTCCTCCCCTGCGTTAGTTTCCAAAATTACCTGCTCATACAGTAACTCAATTGGACACTCAAACCCAACACTCTCTAGGGTGATGATATCCTCAGCCTGGTATGTGGTATATAGCCATAGTCGCCCTTCTCCTCGCCGATAAATTTCCACCTCAATCTGGGTGGAGCTGATCAGGACATATTCTTCTAAACTGGGCAAACTGCGATATTCTCTGAACTTTTCGCTGCGATCTAAGGTTTCTGTGCCGGGCGACAGGACCTCGATAACAAGTTTTGGGTACCGCAGGGCATCCAATGCGGTTTTGTCGCGTTCGTCGCAGCTGATGGCTAAATCTGGATAGCGATAAATCTGTGGGGTGATGTTGACTTTTGCATCGGCCATGTTGATGCGGCAACCTTGTTCGCGAGTATAGGGTCGTAGTTTGGTAAGCAGGTTGATGGCGATGTCGTTGTGGGGTAAGGAGCCCCCGGCCATTGCATAGACGCTGCCGTTGACAAATTCGTAGCGCAGTTCCTGCTGGGGTTCCCAGTCCAGGTAGGCGGCGGTGGTCATTTTTTGGGGCGGGGGTACGGCAATCATAATTTTTGGGGTGGCTGGCTGATTATATTATGGCGTAGTTAGGGAGTGCGATCGCGACGTCTAAAATTATTACATCGGCATCTGAACGTTGGACATTAGCATAGTCGATTACAAAATATCACTTGACGAAAACCACGATTTTTAACTAAGAAAAATTCGCGAGGTTCCTGTGGAGTATCAGGTAGGTAATCGCCAATACGTAAAGCTCGTTTTTCCGATGAAAAATCCTGCACAGATTGAAGCACTGTCAAAGGAAATTTCATAAAGCGTGAGTTCACGATGGCTAGTGATAAAACTGTTGGATATTAGACTCTCTCCAGATGGGGGTTAAACAATAAATGCGTCGTCGTCAATTTCTCGTTTTTCAATGTCGTCTCTGTTCCCAGAGTCATTACTCACCTCCCGAGACTGACATTGCGATAGCGAATGGATCGTTCGGATGGCTTTCCAAAAACAACAAGGGGTTGTTTTATCTAAGAGTATGCCTGCTCTACTGTTGTCTAAATTATGGGCTGATAAAATAGGGCAGGGAAAAACTCTAAAATACCTTCATTGGTAGCTTAAAAAAACGACAAAAATGCAACATTAACTTTGCGCTCAGTAGTTAAGTAAGGTAAGCTTAAGTAGAGCAGATTTAAACTGTTTAACCACGTTTTCTCTTACTTATCTAAGCTAAAAAACTTTTTCCACATAGCAATCAATCGTATTGGTATAGCGAAACTTGGATTAACTGTTCTGCCCTATCCTATTCAATCTCATGCACTCATCAATTTCATAGGAAAAGTCCTATTATGAGTCTAAATAAGAAACGTCCGCACGAGGTAATCCCTGGTTACTTAGATTCGGTTAGTAACCAGGTCGCGACCATCACCAATCCGTGCACGGATATGCCGCTAAAGATTCCCCATTTTTCTGTCATGAGGCAGGCAGCAGAGAATCTTGATAAGACAAGTTATCCGGCAGATATCGCATCCGTCATTACGTCCTTCCTTCAGCGAGGGTCATGTTTCGACATGCAAGCTATTCCATCTGGTTACCAGATGGAATTTCCGGCAGATCATCATATTCACCCAGACATTGGAGGCATGGAGTTTTATATTTTAGCGGCCAATCTGGATACGACAGATCCCGACGGTCGCCCTCAAAAGATCGGCATAGCGATGTGGATGCAAAAGAATCGCATGGTCGGTCTGAGCGCACAAAAGAGTGCGGGTTGGTCTGATGGGGATACGTTGGTGGGGTCGGTGATGGCCACTGCAGTGTTAGCTCCGCCGAAAAAGAAAAAGAAAATGCCGTTTTTGGCAAGTACCTATGCGAAAAGTTCAGTAAAGGGTGGCCCAGAACAGAGTTCTAGAGCTGGGGAAGACCTGGTCTTCGAATGTGAGAAGAGTCTGGAGGGAAAAAAAGTCCGTCGTAGTCGTCTTTTAGAATGGCCGATTGTCGGTGGAAAACTGGAGTACAGCAAGACAGGTGAGCCATTTATTTTTTCTGTTGGCCCTGATTCTTTTAGTGGCACTGAGAATGTTCTACCTTTGCAGGCCCAGGTCAACGATGGAGAGAATTTAACGTTTGACCTCATGGTAGATTGTCTTGAAGAACTTCAACCGGAGACCGCATTTTTCTTGCAGGGACCCGCTGGCCCGACGGGCTTCCAGGTCAACTGGCCGCAATTGAAGATTTCGGGTTCGTTAATGGTGGAAGGCAAGCGCTATCAGATTACTGCTGGAACCGGAACCATAGTGCATCAAGCCATGCCAACTAGCCTTGAAAATGCGGACGGTGCCGTTAATCCTATCCCTTACCTTGAAGATCCGAGACCCTTTGTTGGCTGGGCCTGGCAGTGGTTTAATTTTGACAACAAAGATGCCGCCATCTTTGCGGGTGTGAATATCAACAATTTTTCTATCAACCTTGTTCCACCGTTTGGTGTCTATGCAACAATCGATGATGGAAAATGGAAGGTGACATCATTTCCCACAGCGAGTACACCCCAAGGGTCGTCCATCATGTTGGGGGATTTTCACGTCAATCCGACCGTGGCCAGTCAGCCTGGCCCGGATCGACCCAGTGCCATTATGCCCACAACTTGGAAGTACTTGATCCTGGGGGATAATTCGCAGCCGTTGCTGGATGGATTTGCGAGTGCCTGGGCGGGGGATGGTGCAATCAATATCAATGATTGGTCGATGTTTAGTGAGCTACCGGTCACGTATTATAGTTCTGATCCAAATTTGCCTGACGGTGTGGGCTATTGTGAATCTTTTGGTTTTGAAAGTACTATCCAATATACAGACCGTGGATTACAAATGCTTCGGACAGGACAGGTGCCAGAGCCATCGTCGGATTCGAAGTCCTTTTTAGAAAGGCTTCTGAGTATTTTCAGGTTTTGATGTTTCAACTAAAATCAACACAAAAGTAGGCATTATCTCCCCCGGCTCTGTCGGGGGTGGTGCAATATTTTGTGGACTACCATCCTTCTTCAATCAGGAAAATTAGGGGCTGAGAGTTCTCCATCGGTGTGCCATCGTTCCACTGACTAACTCTTTCTAGGATCTCGTCTAAAAGCGGACCTTCACCTTCCTTTAAATCGTCGATTTTGTCCTTAGACCGTTGACCAAGCTCCATCATCAGGATGGGGGTTGTGTTTAATGACGCGAGGACTGTTTGGATGCGAACACCCGCCTCTGTGGGTCTGGACATAACAGTCACAGTTCGCTGGGAGATTGCATCCATGCGTTGGGCAAAATCTCCGATATCAAAATATTCGATATAACCGATTGAGTGCTGTATTAAGGCTTCAGTGAGAAAATTAATGGTATTAGTATGATTTTTATTGGTCTCCGATAGGTCTAGATCCTTCTTTAGTTCATTGACGACTTGGTCAATTTCGTCAGAGGTGGCTGGGTACTGACTTCTCATATTATTAATATCATAATCGTAACAGGTTGATTCAAACCCTTTTGTGTTGGGAGCGACGTTTAGATAGTTATTCTTCCTTGTGGATTGTTTAAGTAAGAAAACGAGTAGATCTACAAGCGGAGTAGATTGCAAATCGCACTGTTTGTATAGTTTGGGAATTTTGTCGAGCATTTCGCTGTTGAAAGCATGGGGAACCATATCCATCGAGTTCCATTGTCTATTGGTTGTAGCCAACAGCTTGCTGTCATAATATTTGGAGAAGTTAGTGTCACCTTGAGTTTGGCCGGCTGTCGGTAAACAGCTAATCGATGTAGAGCCGTCTGTGTCCCATTCGGAGCGAGTATCCTCTAAATAGAGGGAGTAGCAGGGTGACAAGGCACCCCCTAAACTATGTCCGGTGACCATGATATTTTTGAATGGCCTGCTAGCTAGATATTGCTGGGCCGTGGTCCCATGATCTTGAGGACTTTTAATGGAGACCAGATTTTTTAACCCCAGGGAGATTCCTTTAGAAATGCGTGGTTCCCTCTGGGGCCCACACCAATGAGGACCAAGGTAACATGCAATAGACGCCACATTGGATTTTTTGCCATAGGGCCATGGTACGGTTTCTCTGACGTTAAAGTCTTGGAGAACCCAGTTCATTAAGGATTTACCATTGGTTCCTGCGATCGCAATAACTGCCTGGCTGGGATCTGTTTGTGGCACAATAATGAACATCGTATTGACCGCTCTGCCTGGCCCAGCCCACGAACCGACAGACACACCCGGTCCCCAGACCAAATGCCAAACCCCGATTAACGTTTGGATCTCTTCGTCCTGTAATACCTTGGTCAACATGGCTTTTGTTTGTTTAGCTATCGCAGCTGCCTCTCCTGTATAGTTGAAGCTAAGGATAGTTGACCACGAGATACAAAATATCTGCTGTTCGAAACTATAGGTTCCGTTGTTGTACCCTGAAGTATCGGTAGTTGTCATTTGTTTTTTCCCATATAGGCGGATTTGTCGCTGACCTCAAGCGTTATTTGGCAAGAGTAATGACCATGATTCCTCAACAACAATTTGAATCAGCAATCGGCACCATTGAATATTGTGACATTGGCACCGGCCCCCCGATCCTTTATTTCCACGGTACCGGATGTGGCAACGGTGTTGTGGCTCTATTTGAACAATCATTGCTGGATGCTGGCTATCGTTTAATTACTCCAAATCGACCGGGCTACTATGGGACAACATTGGGGCGTCGCGGTTCAGCTACTTTTTGCGCTGACTTAGCGGCCCATCTGTTGGATCATCTCAACGTCGATCGCGTCGCGGTTATCGGCACATCTGGTGGTGGTATGCCTGCGGCACAGTTCGCCTGTCGTTATCCAGACTACACTGCTGCCCTGGTTCTACAATGTGCCCAATCCCATCGATGGGACAACGGCATGTGGTTACCCAACGGCCTTGGTCAGTTGCTATGCCTGTTTCGACACAGCATCTTCGAACCACTGTTGAGCTGGCACAACAGACAATATTGGCAACACGTACAATTAAACCCAATGTCATGCATCGAAAGTTTAAGTGGAACCCGATTTTACGACATTCAGCAAGATCCTGATGTCCTAACAATTATAACGGCAATGTCAGCCATGGGAGTCGATTGTGCTGCCAAGCCAGCTGGTTATCTGAATGACTTAGCCATGATGGTTGGCGATGAGAGTGTTGCATTAGACACCATTGCTTGTCCCACCTTAATTTTGCACGATCGAGCAGATCCCATAGTTCCATTCGCCCATGCAGAATGGGCATACAGATGCATCTCTGAAGCTTACCTTCCGAATATTCGTTTAGGTGGGCATTTGATCTGGCACGGAGCCCATGCTTGGATCATGCGGGAGAAAAGAAACTCATTTCTCAAACTATCACTAGCCGTATAAAGGCAGGTATGGAAGGCTAACGCTTGCAGGTATCACCTCAGTTGGGCCACCGATTAACGCCCTGAGCTACCACCAGACCAACAATGATCACTAGAGGGGGGCTTCGTCTGATCTTCAACCAAAAAGATTACGGGCTGAGCGCCCTGGTTGGGCTTGTCTTGATTTATCTGGTCCACTTTTGTCAGGATCGCATCCCAAAGTGGACCTTCTCCTGCTTGCAATTCGTCAAGTTTCTGCCTGGTGGGCTGAACGAGATCGAGAAGAATTGGTCTTTTCGTTAACAACTCAAGCAACTTCCTCAAACGGCCACTTCCATCTTCAGGTTTAGATACAAGCACTGAGGATTGCTTGGATGCTGGCGTCAGTCGTTTGGAGAAATCGTCAATATTAAAATGGGCGATGTACCCGATCGTATGTTGGATTAAGGCCTGAATGAGAAATTTAAGGGTACTACCAATATCTAAAGTAGGAACCCCGTCTTGTTCTAGTGTCTTCTCAGATGCATTCAACATTTGGATGAACTCCCAAATGTCTTCAGCGACTTTGGATTTAGTATGCTTTATCAAGACATCCGGCTGATAATACTGGGATGGAAAGTCCTCTGCCTGGGGAGCGACATTGAGATAATTCAGGCTCTTGGTATCTCGTTGAATCTGGCGAACCAACAGCTTGATGTCCACACTGGCAGAGAGATCTGGTTCATACAGGTCGGGGACTTGGGCTAACAGCTCTGTATTGAAAGCATGGGGAACAATGTCCATCAGATTCCATTGCCGATGGGTCGTTTTCGATAGCTTACTATCGTAATATTTGGAGAAGTTACGATCACCAGGGGTGGGGCCAGCCGTGGGCAAACAGCTGATGATTGTAGATTCCGATAGATCCCATTGGGAACGGGTTTCATCTAAATAAAGAGAATAACAGGGTGACAAGGCTCCGCCAAGGCTATGTCCAGTCACCATAATATTTTTGAATGGTCTGGTAGATAAATATTGTTGGGCCGTGATTGAAGTGTTGCTTGTTGGGTCAACACTTTCAAGGTTAACTAGTTTGTCTAACCCAAAGTAGGTGCCTTTGGAAATTTGTGCCTCCGTCTGCGAAGGACCATAGGGCCATGGCACGGTTTCCTTGACGTTAAAGTCTTCAATGATCCAGTCCATCAAAGAACTGCCATTGGTGCCAGCGATCGCAACCACCGCCTGCTCAGGATCGCTTTCTGGAACAACAATAAACATAGAGTTGAGCGATTTGTCTGGCACAATAGCAGATAAAAGCGAACCAGCATACACCCCCGGTCCCCAGACCAAGTTCCAAATACCGATCAACTTTTGAATCTCTTTGTCCTCTAATACATTTACCAGCAACTCTTTTGTCTGGCTAGCAATTTCAGAGGCTTCACCTTTGAAGCCAAAGCTGAGAATAGTGGACCACGATAGAGAAAATATCTGTTGCTCGAAACTATAGGTTCCGTTGTTGTAAGCTGACGCATCTGTGGTTGCCATTGAGTTCTCCTTGCTATTTTTGGATGAGCTGCTGGCTAAATATTGCTGGGCCGTGATCCCATTATCTTGAGGACTTTTCATAGAAATCAGTTGGACTACCCACCGATCAACGCCCTGAGCTACCACCAGACCAACAATGATCACTAGAGGGGGTACTCGTCTGATCTTCAACCAAAAAGATTACGGGCTGAGCGCCCTGGTTGGGCTTGTCTTGATTCATTTGGTCAACTTTCGCCAGGAGCGCATCCCAAAGTGGGCCTTCTCCTGCTTGCAATTCGTCAAGTTTGCGCCTGGTGGGCTGACCAAGATCGAGAAGAATTGGTTTTTTCGTTAACAATGCAAGCGACTTCCTTAAACGGCCACTCCCATCTTCAGGTTTAGATAAAAGGGCTGAGGACTGTTTGGATGCCGGTGTCAGGCGTTGGGAGAAATCGCCAATATCAAAATGGGCGATGTACCCGATCGTATGCTGGATTAAGGCTTGAACGAGAAATAAAAGGATACTACCAGTACGGAAGCTAGGAATCTCGAATGGTTTTAGTTCTTCCTCAAATGTTTGGATGGCCTCCTTAATGTCTTCAACGATGGCTTTGTATCGCTCATCGTATTTGTCATCATCCTTCATAAAGTCAGACAGGCGATAATATTTGGATGAAAATCCTTCCGCATCAGGAGCGACATTGAGATAGTCCAGGCTCTTGGTATTTCGTTGAATCCAACGAACCAACAGCTTGACGCCCACACTGGCAGAGAGATCCGGTTCATACAGGTCGGGGACTTGGGCTAACAGTTCCGTATTGAAGGCATGGGGAACGACATCCATCAAGTTCCACTGCCGATGGGTGGTTTTCGATAGCCTATTGTCGTAATATTCAGAGAAGCTAAGATCCCCTGGGGTGGGGCCAGCCGTGGGCAAACAGCTGATGATGGTAGATTCCGATAGGTCCCATTGGGAACGGGTTTCATCTAAATAAAGAGAATAGCAGGGGGACAAAGCTCCGCCAAGGCTGTGTCCGGTGACCATAATATTTTTGAATGGTCTGTTAGATAAATACTGCTGGGCTGTGATCGAAGTATTGCTTGTGGGGTCAACACTTTCAAGGTTGACTAGTTTGTCTAACCCAAAATAGGTACCTTTGGAAATTTGTGCCTTCCCAGACGAAGGACCATAGGGCCAGGGCACGGTTTCTTTGACGTTAAAGTCTTCAACGATCCAATCCATTAAGGAACTGCCATTGGTGCCAGCGATCGCAATAACCGCTTGCCCAGGATCGCTTTCTGGAACGACAATAAACATAGAGTTGAGCGATTTTTCTTCCCCCACAAACGAATCGGCATAAATTCCTGGTCCCCAGACCAGGTTCCAAACACCGATCAACTTTTGGATCTCTTTGTCCTCTAATACATTTACCAGCGACTCTTTTGTCTTGCTGGCAATTTCAGAGGCTTCACCTTTGAAGTTAAAGCTGAGAATAGTGGACCACGATAGGGAAAATATCTGTTGCTCAAAACTATAGGTTCCGTTGTTGTAAGCCGACGCATCTGTGGTTGCCATTGGGTTCTCCTTCAACTGGTTAATTTTGGGCTGAGGCCGTTGACCAAGATCTAAAAGAATCGGCTTGTGGATTAACCACTAAATTTTCCACGTTAAGTTGATAGCTGACTAAAAATCTTGCTTAAACGGGTGTCACCCTCTACAGGTTTAGATAAAAGAGTCAAACGTTGAGGGGATATTTTTTTCTTTTGATATTGAAGCATGATGTCGAGGAAATCTCCAACATCAAATTTATTAGTGTAGACGGCTGTATGCTGGATTAAGGCCTGAATAATAAACTTGATAAACTCCTCAACGTTGCCATTGGATTCATTATCCCCGAAAGCAGTCCCTGCCTGTCTAAGTGTTTCGATGGTTTCTTCAATGGCTTCAACAATGGGTTTGTATTTATCTGTAAAGTCAGCAAGGTCAACGACCTGTGATGGAAATCCTTCCGCATCAGGAGCGACATTTAGATAGTTTAGGCTCTCTGTAACTTGTTGAAGCTGGCAAACTAGCGATTTTATGCCATCAGTAGAAGAAAGATCCGGTTCGTATAGGTCAGGAATTTCGCCTAACCTCTCCGTATTGAAGGCATGGGGAACGATGTCTAACAAGTTCCATATTTTAGTGGTCGTCGCTAGCAGCTTACTGTCGTAGTATTGGGAAAAGTTAATATCCCCTGGGGTTTGGCCAGCCGTGGGCAAACAGCTGATGATTGCAGAGCCGATGCTGTCCCATTGGGAACGGGTTTCATCCAAATAGAGGGCATAGCAGGGGGACAAAGCTCCGCCAAGGCTGTGTCCGGTCACCATGACCTTTGTAAATGATTGACTAGCCAAATACTGCTGGGCCGTGATAGAAAAGCTGGTTGTTGAGTCAAAACTTTCCATGTCGGTCAGCTTGTCCAACCCAAAGTTGATGCCCTTGGAAATTTGTGGATTCGTCGATGAATGGCCATAGGGCCATGGCACAGTTTCTTTAACGTTAAAGTTTTCAAACACCCAGTCTACTAAGCCACTCGTGCCAGCGATCGCAACAACTGCCTGAGTAGGATCTGCTTCTGGAGCAACAATAAACATGGTGTTGTCCGCTTTTTCTGACACAATCGGAGCGCTGAAAATTCCTGGCCCCCAGGCCAGGTTCCAAACCCCGATCAATTTTTGGATCTCTTCGTCCTGTAATACGTTGATCAGCAATGCTTTTGTCTGACTTGCAATCTCAGAGGCACCACCTCTGAAGCCAAAGCTGAGAACAGTGGCCCATGATATACAAAATATCTGCTGTTCAAAGCTATAGGTCCCGTTGTTATAACCTGACGCATTTATGGTTGCCATTGGATTCTCCTTGGGAAAAAAGACAAAGACAATGAAGGCCCATTTGCGTGAGTTGAATGTTACCACAGACTCTTGCAAGTTGCTGTTCAACTCATGCCTGCCCACGGATCAATGGGCAGGGTCGTTAGCGGCTACGTCGAATCACAAGCGATGTGTTGATTCCCCCAAATCCAAAGGAGTTGCTTATGCCCACTTCGATATCGGCTGCCTGGGTTGTTGTTCCTACAAACCCGTAATTAGAAGCAATGGGATGCCTCAGGTTTAAGTTTGGGTGCAGAAACTGTTGATTCATTTGCACCAGTGTCGCCGCCGCTTCTACAACTCCCGCTGCATGAAGGCAATGGCCGGTCAATCCCTTTGTAGCATTAATTCCGACGCTGTTTATATGCTTTCCGAACACATCTTTCAGAGCTTTTGCCTCGGTCTCATCCCCAATCAGAGAACTTGTCCCATGGGTATTAACGTAGTCCACTGCTTCAGGTGATGTGTTAGCTTGCTCAAGGGCCAATCCCATGGCTCGGGCTTCTCCTTCAACGCTGGGATGACTGAGGCGATGGGCATCTAGACAGGTCGCTGCACCGGCTATGTGGCCTAGGATCTCTGCCCCACGAGTTTTGGCGCAATCAGCGGATTCAAGTATTAAACAAGCACTACCCTGACCGTAGATAAACCCCTCGCGATCTCGATCAAATGGGCGACATGCTTGCTCGGGGTTAGTTTTAAATCGATTGCCTCCCAAGGCTCCTGCATTACGGAAGGCTTGCAGTTCCATGGGAGAAAGGTCCGTCATGGCCCCGACGACCAAACAGATATTGGCAATACCGTATCTGATCTGCCGCCAGGCCTGTAGAATTCCCATGTTGCCACTGGCTGAGGCCCCTCCCACAGTGCAGCCCTCCCCCTTAATTCCCAAGACCTCGCTCAAAATGCCCACATGGTCTGTATCCAGGAAGTGCAGGGCGTAACTCGCAGGCATAAAGTCCAACGTTTGCGAGAATTTCTCACATATCTGGTATTGGTATCCTGGCGAAATATTGTTTCCCGAAACGATGAGACTGGCTGACTCCAGGGGCATATCTTCAGCCAGACCAAAGGCCTGAATGCTCGCTTCAAGGGCGGTTAGGAGTGACAGTTGGGCAGCAAGCGGAACTCGATGCCCGGCTCTTCGGGCACGGGAGTAAAGTGACGATGGCAACTTGAGAGCCGCGAGTCTCTCTTTAAAATCCAATGGAGATATCCGCCCGGCGACGCCCAATCCGTCGCCGACATCTGCGGTGATTCCGCAGACACCTGCTTGCAAGGCCCGAGTAAAGGCATCCCTGTCACCACCGATGGATGTAATGATGCCGATACCTGTGACGACAACGTCTCTTAACACCTGAATCTACTCTGTGTGCATCCTGCTGTGCAGAAAATCCACTAATCCTTGGATACTCTTTACCCCTGCGAGTTCGTTCAAAGGAAATTTGACTTCCAACGTCTCCATCGATTGGACGACGACATCAGCCCGGTCAATGGAATTTGCCCCCAGGTCTTTCATACTTTGTTGTGGATCAATTTCCACAGAGTCTAACTCTGGAAGAATTTCCCGTAAGTTGCCTGTAACTACATCGAATATTTCTGACTTTGTTCTGAGCGCCATAGGTAGAAGTGTGTGCAAACGCTAAATAAACCTTGCCCACGCCCAGAACGGTTGTTTTAACCGAGAAGAACCTACGGGGTTCAACTTGGACGTAGTTCACCTTAATTTACAATCAATGTTAGTCGATAAACTTCGAGAAAAGTGTAAGAGTTGTGAACAAGGTCTAAGAACAAGGTCTAACCGAAAGGGGCTCAAAAGGTCTCGGATTATATGTTAGGACTGATCAAATTTTTCAAAAAACCTTGATACCTAGAGTTTTGAGAGTATTAACGTACCATGAGTAAGGTTATTTGGATGTTTTCAGGGCAAGGCTCCCAATATTTCGATATGGGGCATGATCTCTACAAAGCAAATCCTGTATTCCGAGACATGATGCAGGCTTGTGATGCTCACTGTGAACGTCTCCTGGGGTTTTCGATTTTGGAGATCATCTACCCCAGGGCTAATGTATCTAAATCTGCACCGTTCGATAATCTCCACCACACCCATCCAGCACTCCTATGTATCCAATATAGTTTGGCCCAAACCCTCTTACGTCAAGGAATGAAACCGGATCTGGTGCTGGGTTATAGCCTGGGTGAATGGGTGGCACTCTCTGTATTGGGTGTCTTGCCATTTGCGGCTGCCTTGGAATCAGTTGTCGAGCAGGCGGACCTGTTGAAACGATGTACACCACCGGGGGGCATGCTCGCCGTTATGGCATCGCCAGATATCGTGGATTCTTCCCCTGTTTATCAGGACATGACGATCTCAGCTCATAATTTTCGCAACCATTTTGTCCTGTCTGGACTCAAGCAGCCCATAGATCGTGTTCAGGCCCACCTCCGGGCGAGTGCAATCACACACCAACGCCTACCGGTTACCGTCGCGTTTCACTCGCCTGCCATGGATGCAATTGAAATGTACTACAAGGCTCAAGGTCATCGAAAATATCCTCAATCCCTGACAATTCCACTGGTATCTCTTGCTTATACAGAAATCCTGGATATCTTACCTGAGGATTTCTTGTGGAATATACTGAGACGCCCGGTATTTTTTGAAAAGACTATCCGGCGACTTGAAGCAGATGGCGATTATCATTTTGTGGATCTGGGGCCATCGGGCACTTTGGCAACGTTTTTGAAGTACCTTCTGACGCCCGACTCCCACTCTAAAATCTCCCCGATCCTGACACCCTTTCAACAGGCCCAGGTAAATCTGGAGCGATTGGAGTCTGCCCTATAAGGGAAACTACTGACATTGTTGATTGCTGATAACTCGTAAATATACTGATTTCTTCGGATCATTCAAAGACTAAAAAGAAATACATTCGTAAATATACTGATTTCAAGATACTCGTGAATACACTGGTTTCTCCGGAGTGTTCAAAGCAAAAAAAGAACATCTATAATTATTGCGAGCTTGGATAATCACGCTATAATCCAGCTTGTTCCTGTAATTATTTGTGGTTCGTTACATATTTGTGGTCCATGTCGATAAGTGTTATCGGCATCATCAGGGAGTTTGACGACGAACATGAACGCTAATAGTTTGATTTATGTTTTTCCTGGCCAGGGAACTCAAGTGCCAGGAATGGGTGACGGGCTGTTTGAGAAATTTCCAGATATTACAAGAGCTGCGGATGAAACGCTCGGTTATTCCATCAAAACCCTGTGTCTTGATAATCCTGACAACAAGCTCAACCAAACTGAATATACCCAGCCTGCACTTTACACAGTTAATGCGATGACCTACCTGAGCATTAAACAAGAGACTGGGCGAGTTCCTGATTTTGTGGCTGGCCACAGTCTTGGAGAGTACAATGCGCTCTTTGCTTCCGGGGCTTTTGACTTTGTTTCAGGCCTCAGGCTGGTCCAAAAACGAGGCGAACTAATGGCCCAGGCCACGGGAGGTGGAATGGCCGCAATTATTGGGCTGACCAGAGACCAGATACGCGATGTGATGCTGCTCTATGGCAGCCCTGACGTGAGCATCGCTAATCTGAATTCACCAAAACAAACCGTCATTTCAGGGTCTATGTCGGTTATTAATGATATCCAATCTTCATTTGAGGAGGCAGGAGCCAAGTTGTTTTTGCCCCTGCCAGTTAGCGGTGCCTTCCATTCACGCTTTATGGAATCAGCCCGCAGGCAGTTTGAAGCATTCCTGAAAAGCTTTCAATTCAACCGACCTAACATACCGGTGATCTCCAACGTGGAAGCATCACCCTATCCGAACGGAGGAATTGCTGAACTCTTGGCCAAACAAGTCACTTCGCCTGTTCGTTGGGTTGAATCAATGCAATATTTACTCAGGCAACCCAACCCAACGTTTAAAGAAATTGGACCGGGAGATACCTTGCAAACTCTCCTTCATTACATCATGAATTAATATGTTCCAACTTGTGTTTAATGTAACGGTTTTCCTGAAGAGTTGCTGTCTGTTAATTCATTTTATTTCTATATAAAATCTGTTTCATGGACTGTAGCTTGCTACACTGAATTTAGTCTGTTGAAAATATTAGACAAGAGATTGCTGGTTCCAGGAGATTGTCGAGTCGCTATTGCCTATATAGGTGTTATTTGCTGGTGAGAACCTAGGAAAATCCCCGGAGTATTTATGCGGGATAAAAAAATAGCTGTTCTAAAATCCGACCATCCTTTGCTGATGAATCATGTCGTGTTAACCCGTCCAATTTTACCGGCGGTGGGTTATTTCGATATGATCTTTGAGTCGATGTCCCATGTTTTAGATCCCAGTCAATTAGGGGTGTTTCCATGGAAGGTTAGTAATGCGTTTTGGCTTGCTCCTTTGAGTGTCTATCAACGTGCGCTTGCCGTTGAACTTGAGCTTGATAGGACTCCGCAGGGGTTTGACTATCGCATCTTGTCTGGTGGAGAGCAACAATTAATTATCCATGCCTCAGGTTCTCTAGGTGTTAGGGAGTCGATTGAAATCCAGAGGTCTGAGACGATTGACGTGGAGGCTCTAGTGGGTGAACTCCTCAACCAGTTGGACGCAAGCGCCGTTTACCAAACGTTTGAAGACAATGGCATTGCCTATGGAGAACCGTTTCGCTGCATTGAATCCTTTTATTTTAGTGAATGTGCTGCTGTGGGTCATCTGGTGCGTCCCACAGCTGTAGTGGGTCACCCTGATTGTTTTCCCGGTCTTCTGGATGCGGCGATTCAGTGCGTCCTGCTTTTGGTGCGTCAGATACATCCCACTGTAGCGGTGTGTGTCCCATTTTCCCTCGGAGAAATATTGGTTCACGAGGCTCCTGGCAACCAGTGTTTTTGTCTGGCAACGCTTAAAACAGAAGGCCATAACGACAGTCATTTTTCCTTTGACGTCCAGTTAGTTAGTGAGGGTGGCAAACTTTTAGGTGAAATGCAAGATCTTTGTATCCGGGCATTTTCCCCTAAGGAAACTGGTAAGGCAGGGGGCAGCCACCATCAAAGTGATAATGAGCAAAATGGTGAGATGGCGATCGCATCTCGCCTTTGGGCTGTAGCATCCACCTTCACGGCAGAACCGCTCGAAGCGCCGCTGATGGATCTGAGTCGACAATTAGACTGGGATACACGGGTGGAGTTTGCTCCGTACAACCAGATTTATCAAGAGTTTCTGAATCCCCGCAGTTTGCTCTCCCAAAATCGTTCCGGTGCCAATTTTCTAGTAATTCGACTTGAAGACTTTCAAGCCAGTGTTTCAGAGGCTGGTGTCTCTATTGACTCTGAAGATAACAATTCATTGCCAACTGGTGATGAATGCTATCAACTCCCCAATGGGATGACGATTGCCAATCTGAATCCATACGAAACTCGGTATCTATACCACGAGATCTTTGTTGAACAAACCTATCTGAAGAACGGGATTGTTCTGGAGGAAGGTGATGTGGTTTTCGATATTGGTGCCAACATCGGTATGTTTTCGATGTTTGTTGCCCAACATTGTAAGGGTGCTCGTATTTTTGCCTGTGAACCTTCGCCTATCTGTTTCCAAATTCTCGAACAAAATTTATTCCTGCATGCACCTGGGGCCACAGCTCTGCCTGTTGGCGTTGCGGATGACGATCGAGAAGCGCCGTTTGTGTTTTATCCAAAATCATCGGTGTTTTCAGGATTTCACGCCGACGATCAAGAAGATGGCCATGCTCTGCGTCAGGCAATTATCAATGAGTATTCCCAACGGTTCGAGGCGACGGACATAGAGACCCTGGGAGAGCACCTCGACGGTATGGTCGATGCCAGGCTTCAGAAAGAGACGTATCAATGTCAGTTGCGATCGCTGTCGAGTCTGATCACAGAATATCAGATCGAGGAAATTGGCCTGCTGAAGATCGATGCTGAAAAATGTGAATGGGATATTCTCAGCAGCATTGCACCTGATGATTGGCCAAAGATCCGGCAGATTGTAGTTGAGGTTCACGACCAAGAGAACTGGAAATTGTCACAGCGGGTTACGGCTCTCTTGCGTGAAAAAGGTTTCGAGATTTCAACTGTCGAAGAAGATCTGTTGAAAGGGTCCCTGCTCTGTAATATCTATGGAAAACGTACCCGGTCAGCCATGTCCGCCAGACGATCGGCGCTAGAAATAGGCATCCAGAGAAATCTCGAAGATTGGGTGTCTCTGCTCAAGCGAGCTGCTGCCAGCCGGTCGTTGCCCCATCTGGTAGTGGTATGTCCGCCGTCAGTCAAGGCCTTAGCAACGCTATCCAACGAGTTTCTGCAAACAACGGAGGCCTGGCTACGGGAGACATTGTCCCACGAGGATGGGATTGATGTGATATCGATGACTGACCAGGCGTCGGTTTATGACTGGGGAGATTACCACGATCCTGTGCGCGATGCTATGGGGCACATTCCCTACACCCCTCGGTTCTTCACTGGACTGGCCTCGAACATAGTCCGTCGTCTTCATTGTAGACAGCGCGAACCGTACAAGGTAATTGCCCTCGATTGTGACAACACTCTCTGGTCGGGAATCGTCGGTGAAACGGGTGCCTCAGATATTGTTGTTAACAACGATTTTCAAATATTACAAACGTTTATGCTGGCCCAAAAGCAGCAGGGTATGCTGCTGTGCCTGGTCAGTAAGAATGATTTGGCGGATGTCCGCCGTGTTTTTGAAACACGGGACGATATGCGCCTGAAATGGGATGATTTTGTTGCCTGTCGCATCAACTGGCAACCCAAATCCGACAACCTGAAGAGTCTGTCCGAGTCCCTGGGTCTGGGTCTGGAGAGCTTTGTTTTTCTCGATGACAGTCCGATCGAATGTGCTGAGGTGCGAGCCCATTGTCCCCAGGTGTTGACGCTGCAATGCCCCGCTGCTGAAAAGGACATTCCTTCATTTCTTAATCACGTCTGGGCCTTTGATCATGCCCGCAAAACCATAGAAGACGGCCATAGGACAGAACTTTACAAACAACAGGCAAGGCGCGAAGACTTTCGTCGGCAGGTGTCCAGTTTCGCGGAATTCATTGAGAGTCTTGAACTGGACATTCGCATAACGGAGCCGTGCCCTGACGACTTGGCCCGCATGGCACAGTTGACCCAGAGAACCAATCAGTTCAATTTTGCCAAGCGTCACTACTCCGCCACAGAACTCCGCCAGCTGAGTGAAGAAAGCACGGTGGGGAGTTTGGCCGTTAAGGTTGCGGATCGGTTTGGTGACTATGGCCTGTGTGGCCTGATGGTTTTTCGTTCGATCGCAGATTGTCTTAAAATCGATGCCTTTCTATTGAGCTGTCGTGTGCTAGGCAGGGGCGTGGAATATGCCATGATGGCAGCCCTGGGTAGGGAGGCAGAAAAACGGGACCTTGGGACTGTGGAAGTGGCCTTTATCCGAACGCCCAAGAATCACCCTGCTGAACAGTTTTTGCAAGAACTGGGCAATCCCCTGCGGCGCTCAGAGAACAATGTTGAAGTCTTCTCGTTTTCTGCCTCCGAATTGTCTCGTTTGCAGTTTGTCCCGCCCGAGCAGGTCCCGGACGATATGGAGGCATCCGTCACGGCGGTGATGCCTGCCACGGGGGCATCACCTGCGGCCTTTATGCAGCGTCTGGCGGAGCATGGCGGCTTCCTTGAACCTGATGAGAGTTTGCCCGTTACTCCCAACCCCATTATCCCCAACATTAAACCCGGCGGCGGCGATACCGATGCAGCTTTGCAGCGCATTGAGGACATGGTGACAGCGAGCGTGAGGAGTTGTTTAGACTCACCAGCCGTCGCCATTGACCGCGTCAAGCCATTTTCCGAATACGGCGTTGACTCCATGGCCAACATCAAGCTGGTGGTGACGCTCAATCAAACCTTTGAGATTGTGCTGCCTCCTACGACGCTGTTCGACTATGTCTGTGTCAGGGATTTGAGCGCCTACATTTATCACGATTACCCCGAGGTGGTTGAACGTTTGCGAGCGGCTGAGTCAGCCAAGGCTGAGCCCACTAAGCCCCTAACTGTTTCCCCTTCGGGGGCATCGATGGATTCTGGAGGTCACCAAAGAGAGAGTTCAGCGGATACCGAACAGGACACCCAGTCAATTGCCGTCATTGGCATGGCCGGACGCTTCCCGGGGGGGCGAGACGTTCGTGCTTTCTGGCAGATGCTGCGTAACGGTGAAACTTGTATCACCGAGGTTCCCACCACTCGCTGGGATATTAATGACTACTACGATCCAGATCCGACCAAGCCTGATAAGACCTACGGCAGGTACGGCGGTTTTCTAGAAGAGATTGACTGCTTCGATGCCACATTTTTTGGCATTTCGGGCCGCGAAGCGCGGCAAATGGACCCCCAGCAGCGGGTGTTTCTAGAGGAAAGCTGGCATGCTCTAGAGGATGCCGGATATGCGGTTCGGAGTCTTGAGGGCAGCAGCAATTGGGGCGTCTTTGTCGGTGCCGATGCGGGTGATTATCAGGCCTACCTGAGAAAGGCAGGATTACCTCTGGATGCGTCTGCTTTTATGGGCAATGACGCCTCTATTCTGGCGGCGCGAATCGCCTATTTTATGAATCTCAAGGGGCCGGCTTTGACCGTGGACACGGCGTCATCCTCATCGCTCACCGCTGTTCACTTAGCCTGTGACAGTTTGCGTAAAGGCGACGTGTCGCTAGCGTTGGCAGGCGGTGTTTCTATCCATGTGATGCCTGACTTTCACATTCTGTGCAGCAAGGCCGGGATGCTTTCCGTGGATGGGAAATGTAAGGTTTTTGATGATGGGGCCGATGGTTTTGTCCCTGGCGAGTCGGCTGGGGTAGTGGTGTTGAAACGGCTGGCGGATGCCATTCGGGATGGCGACCATGTCTATGGTGTGGTTAAGGGTTCGGGCATGAACCAGGACGGTCGCACCAACGGCATTACAGCCCCCAGCAGTTTGTCTCAGACCCAATTGATCCAAACGGTGTATCGGAAGCTAGGGATTGACCCTGCGGACATTGGCTATGTGGAAGCCCACGGCACTGGCACCAAACTGGGGGATCCGGTGGAGATCAAAGCATTAACCGATGCCTTTCGGCAGTTCACCGATCAACACCAGCGCTGTGCCATTGGTTCAGTGAAAAGCAACATCGGTCACTGTGTCCATGCCTCTGGTGTCTGCGGGTTAATTAAGCTGCTGCTGTCCATTCACCATGGTCAGATTCCACCCAGTATCAACTTTTCGAAGCCGAACCAGCACATTGCTTTCGACCAAAGCCCCTTCTTTGTAAATACCCAATTACGGGACTGGGAACCCAATGTTCAAGGTCGTCGTATCGGTGTGCTGAGTTCGTTTGGGTTCAGCGGGACCAATGTGCATATGGTTGTGGAGGGTCCGGTGGCAGAACTGTCAGTGCCGCCTCAACCGTCGTCGGTTGAGGCGGCGGCGCTCTTTGTGTTCTCGGCAAAAAGTGCTGAACGGTTGCAAACTTTGATGGAGTCCTGGCGAGATTATTTATCTGATGGCCAGACTCTCAACCCCGATCAGTTTCAAGATTTGGCCTTTACCCTACAAACTGGTCGGGAATCGATGGCCCATCGACTGGCCATTGTGGCTGACGATCATGGGGAATTACGGCAGCGCATAGCAGACTTTTTGCGCAATCCGGCGACTCCGGGCTGTTTTCTTGGGGTGATGCAAGGGGGACAACATTCAGACCAAACACCAGGTGAGACAACGATTCGGGAATGGTTTGGCAGACAACAATTTGATGAAATTGCTGCAGCCTGGGTGGGTGGGTCCGTTATAGACTGGAGTGCTTTACATGTAGCAGGGCGGCGGCGGCTCCATGGGCTGCCGGGGTATCCGTTTGAAAAGGATCGTTACTGGCTGCCTGAAACGTCTCACCAGGGGCAAGAACAGACCTCTGAAAAGTCTTCTTTAAACCATGGCCAGGTGCCATCCCATGGGATTTCGCTGGAGCTACCGACCACATCTCGTTTTCAACCCGCTGCGACCACCATGGGTCAGCATCGACTGACGCCGTTGGAGAGCTTTGCACAACCGCGAGAGGCGCAGCTCTCCTCATCTGCTGAGGTCCCTTCCCGTGGGTTCTTCCCATGGCACCAGGACGGCGATGGCGTCTATCGCATCGTGGTGGGTGATGCGACGCCATCGTGGGCCAGCTTGGCCCAAAGTCTCGAAATGGTTGCTTCCCAGACCGATGCCAGGGTCGTAATTCTGTCGGCAGACTCGGGGTTCGCTGGGCCGAAGGACCGGAGGGGACCAGATTTATTCCAGCTGCTTACGGAGTTCGAGCTGCCAATCATTGCCGCTGTTAAAGGTCGTTGTCGCGGAGCCGGTTGTCTATTGGTGAGCCTGTGCGATTTTATGGTGTGCGCAGAGGGGGCTGAATTTCAGTTTCAACCCCCTGGGGAGTGGCGACTGTCTCAGCGAGAGCAGGCTTTCTTGCAGGAGCGATTTGGCCCCAAAGGGGATGGGCTCTGGAGCGACCAGCGCTCGTTCACGGGCATCCAATTAAAAGCGATGGGCCTGCTGTTGCCAGTGGTTTCGGCAGATCGCGTCAACGCCCATGCCGCCAGCCTGGCATCGGAACTGGCCCAGGCACCTAAGGAAGCTTTGGTGCAATTGAGACGGCATCTGGCTCAAATGTTAATCTCTCGGGCGGCGGTGCCCCAGGCAGCCGTTGGCGGAATTGCTGGGGCAAATTCAATTCTGCTGGAGGATCTGGGCAGATCGGCACCACTGTTGTTGCAATCTGACGTTGTCCGTGCCGAGGCCTATGGAGGGGGCGTCCTGTTGGTGACTTTGTGCGATCGCAATAGCCGCAATACGTTTTCCAAAGCCTTTATCGCCGGTATCAATGAAGTCTTTGCCCTGGTACGCGACAATCCGCGTTACAAGGTGCTGGTGTTAACCGGATACGACAGCTACTTTGCCTGCGGTGGCACCCAAGAAACCCTGTTATCGATCCAGGGGGGGACCGCCCGGTTCACCGACGACAAAATTTTTAGTCTTCCCCTGGAGTGTAAGATTCCGGTGATTGCGGCCATGCAGGGCCATGGCATCGGTCCTGGGTGGGCGCTGGGCATGTTTTGCGATCAGACAATCTTCAGCGAAGAGAGCCTTTATTTCAGCCCCTACATGCAGTACGGATTCACGCCAGGAGCAGGGGCCACGTTGATTTTTCCGGACCGGTTTGGCTGGGATTTAGGTCGGGAGATTCTGTTCACGGCTAGGGAATATAAGGGCCACGAGCTGCGGTCTCGGGGCATTGACATGGATGTCCTGCCACGGGCTCAGGTGCTTGGGCAGGCCCTACGACGAGCCGGTGAACTGGCGCGACAATCCCGACATGAGCTAGTCAGGCGCAAGGCCGAACGGTCCCGTCTGCTGCGCACCCTGCTGGAGCCGAACTATGCCCAGGAATTGGCCATGCACGACAAAACCTTTGTCGGCAATCAAGAAGTGCAGGAGCGGATTCGCAAATACTACAACTCGGGCATGGCGGTGGCACCCAGCGCAGAGAAAACAGCGGTGTCATCAGCGGCATCTACCCACCATCGCCGTGACCAGGTCCTCGAGTTTCTGCGCCGTAGCCTTGCCGATGAATTGCAACTCAAGTCTGAACGGGTGGATAGCCATGCCGCATTTGTCGATCTGGGTCTGGATTCCATCACCGGGGTGACCTGGGTCCGCCGGGTCAATCAACATTACGGTCTTAGCCTGATGGCAGCCGAGGTGTATAACCACTTTACGCTGAATAAATTTGCCGATCTGGTCCTGGCCAGGACGACGGTCCTTGACCAGGACGGTGAAGCACCCGCACCCGCCAAGGCACCGCCGCCAGCAGCTAGTCCACCGCTGCCGGTTGCTACGGCAGATGCAGACGCCGTGAAGGCCATCCTCAAAACGCTGCAGATCACCCTGGCTGAAGAGCTGTTGATCAAGCCCGAGCGCGTAAACCCTGAAACACCATTTGTGGATATGGGGCTGGATTCCATTAGCGGTGTTACCTGGGTGCGCAAGATCAACCAGCGCTATGGGGTCAAAATAACGGCGGTCCAGATCTACAGTCACCCCACCCTGCGCCAGTTTGCGGAATTTATGGCCCGGATCACCCAGGCCCCACCTACTGAGACGCCGCAGGCTCCATCGCCGCTGCTGTCCGAAGCTCTAGGCACAGCTCAGGCCCCTGCCCCCCTGCCCAAACCACCGCCCAAAACCCCTGTAGTACCTCCTCAGCCAGTCGCAGGCATCGCCATCATCGGCATGGCTGGGCAATTCCCCAAGGCCCCTGACCTCAATGCCTTTTGGCAGAACATCGCCCAGGGCATAGACTGTGTTACCGAAATTCCTCAGGAACGGTGGTCCCCAGCAGACTTTTATGACAGTCGCGGCCATGCTCCGAACCAAACCCCCCATAAGTGGATGGGGGTATTGGAGGATGTTGATAAGTTTGATCCGTTGTTTTTCAACATTTCTCCCCGTGAAGCGGAGCTCATGGACCCGCAACAACGGCTATTTCTAGAAGCCAGTTGGGCCTGTATTGAGGATGCAGGGTACGACCCATCCTCCTTGTCCGGCAAAAAGTGTGGCGTGTTTGCGGGGTGTGGTGCCGGGGATTACGGCCTGTCCCTGGAGGCAGACGGGTTAAATGCCCAGGCCTTAATGGGGGGAGCCGCGTCTATTTTGCCCGCCCGCATTGCCTACACGTTGAATCTGCATGGACCCTGCCTGGCTTTAGATACGGCTTGCTCCTCCTCCCTGGTGGCCATGGCCATGGCCTGCGATAGTTTGGTGGCTGGTAACAGTGACATGACCCTGGCGGGCGGGGTGACCGTGCTGGCGGGACCGGCCATGCATCTGATGACGGGCAATGCTGGCATGCTGTCCGCCAACGGGCGCTGCCACACCTTTGACCAGCGCGCCAATGGTTTTGTGCCTGGGGAAGGCGTAGGCGTTTTGTTAATGAAGCGGCTGGAGGACGCAGAACGGGACGGTGACCGGATCCTGGGGGTGATTCGCGGCTGGGGCGTGAATCAGGATGGTCGTACTAACGGCATTACTGCCCCCAATGGAGATTCCCAAACCCGGCTACAGCGACAGGTTTACGATCGGTTCAACATTGATCCGGCCACCATTCAATATGTGGAGGCCCACGGTACTGGCACCAAACTGGGTGATCCCATTGAGGTAGAAGGGTTAAAGCAGTCGTTTCGGCAGTACACAGACAGGCGTGGGTATTGTGCCCTGGGGGCGGTTAAGAGCAATATCGGCCATTCCCTGATGGCGGCGGGAGTGGCGGGAGTGATTAAAATTCTGCAGGCGATCCGGCATCGACATATTCCGCCCACCCTTCATTTTGAAACCCTCAATGACCAAATTGATCTGGAGGGTTCACCGTTTTATGTGAACAGTGCTGGGCAAGCATGGGTTGCGCCCCCAGGGCAAACGCGCTGTGCGGCGATCAATTCCTTTGGGTTTAGTGGCACCAATGCCCATCTGGTAATTGAGGAATATGGAGCCCTGACCGGAGACCTTGGTGTCAGTCAAGAGCGGCTGGAGTCGCCTGCCATGGTCGTTCTTTCCGCCCGCACTGAGGAACAGTTGCAGGTGTCTGGCCAAAATCTACTGACTTATTTAGAACAGCAACTGGACTGCCCGGACAACGGTGTCCCCGATCTGCTGAGTATTGCTTACACCCTGCAAACCGGTCGGCAGGCCATGGATGAGCGGGTTGGCTGGGTGGTGTCATCCCTTGATGAACTCATGCAAGCACTGCGCTCTTATCTGGCTGGTGAAACCAACGAACGGGCGCGTGGCCATGCCAAGCACGGCCAGGAGGTCCTCGGGTGCCTCAATACTGACGGGGATGCCGCTGAGATGCTCAGGGCCTGGGCCAGAAAGCGCAAGTTCTCCCATATTCTGAGCCTTTGGGTGAGGGGGCTGGATGTTGACTGGCACCTGTTCTATGACCAGGGTCAGCCGCGCCGGGTGTCCTTGCCCACCTATCCATTCGCCCGACAACGATATTGGATGCATAAGGCCCGTCTGCTCTCGTCCGATGCCGGGTCAAAATCGGTAAATCTGCCGCCACCGCTAGCTGCATCGCCACCCTCATCGTTGTCTTCACTTTTGATCTTCGAACCCGGTTGGACTGCGCATCCCGTTGCGGACCATGGATCATCAGAACCGCCATCGTTTCATGAACGTCATGTTTTGTTTTGTGGTTTCGACCAGAGCCTTGACAGAGAGTTTGCCGCTCGTTTGGAAGGGGTGATGGTCCATCACATCCCTTCCTCAGGTCTTCCCTCAGATCAGGGGACCCTGGAAGCACAGCTAGGCCATGCCGCTCTCCAGGTCTTTGAACTCATCCAAAAACTCATCCAAGGCTTGAATTCGCCTGGGAAACTGCTGTTGCAAGTGGTGGTTCCCCATCATGAGGGGATCTGTCTGTATGGTGGCCTGATCGGCATGTTGAAGACGGCGCGGGCGGAATATCGATGGCTGGTACCGCAGCTGATCGAACTGGATGGGCAGGCGTTGTCCTTGGAGACGGTTGCCATGGTGAATGACTGTGCCTGCCATCCTGACGATCTACATATTCGTTATCACGGTCATGATCGCTACATCAGATCCTGGCAGGAAACCGTACCAGCCTCCACTGAAAAATCCTTTGATTGGAGGCAGAACGGCGTTTACTTGATTGTGGGCGGTGGCGGTGGTTTGGGGACCATTTTTGCGGAGGAAATTGCCCGTAACACCCGCAGTGCCACTTTGATCCTGGTGGGGCGTTCGCCGCTGGACGGTGACAAACTTGCGGTGATTGAACGGGTGCGATCGCTCGGTGCCCAGGTCGAGTACAGGCAAGCCAATATCGCCGACCGCGCCGACGCCGACCACCTGATTCAATCCGTTCAGCATGCCTATGGAGGCCTTGATGGCATCCTCCATTGTGCCGGTATAACCCGTGACCAGATCATTCGCGAAAAGAAAGTCGAGGACTTTGCAGCGGTGTTGGCCCCGAAGCTGACAGGCACCTTTTATCTGGATCAGGCCTCACGTCACCTTGACCTGGATATTTTTCTCCTGTGCTCTTCCAATGCGGCGGTGCTGGGTAATCCGGGGCAGGTGGACTACGCCACCGCCAATGCCTTTCAGGATGTCTTTGCCGAGTACCGCTCCCAACTTGTGATCAAGGGCCAGAGGAAGGGCCGAACGGTGGCCATCGGTTGGCCTCTGTGGAAAGATGGCGGTATTCAAACCCATGGGGCGGTCCAGGCCGCCTTCAAGCAGCGTTATGGATTAACGCCGATGCCCACCCCTTGGGGACTACAGGCGCTATCCCAGGCATTGGCAGCGGAACAACCGCGTCTATTGGTGATGTGTGGTGATCCAGACGCGATGAGAACCAGCCTTCAGATGGCTGAACGGGTTGATGGGCAAGGTCTCGACCGGACCAGCGGTGCGCCCAACCCGGAGGCGAGTCAGATCCGCCCACAGGTGGAAACGATTTTGACCCAGATCGTTTCCGATTTGCTCAAAATCCCCACCGGAGATCTCGATCCATCGGCTCACCTAAATGTTTATGGGTTCGATTCCACCCTGTTGATCGAACTGGCGGTTCGTTTGAATACTCGTCTGGGACTCGATCTGACGCCAGCAGTCTTTTTTGAGCGCCTGACCATTGCCCGCATTGCCGACTATATCGCCTCTGACTATCGGCATGCCCTGGCCAGCTTAATCCAAAGCCGTTCTAACGGCGATCAGGTCAACAATACTCAGGTCAACAGTACTCAGGCCAACAATACTCAGGCCAATGGGGCTCAGGCCAATGGGGCTCAGGCTCAACCGCAGTGCTCTGCTACGGTCAGACAGGATTTTGTTGCTCCGGCTGAGCCCATCGCCATTATCGGTATATCGGGCAGCTTTCCCATGGCCCCCGATCTAGAGGCCTTCTGGCATAACTTAAACACAGGCCAGGACTGCATCACAGAAATTCCCAAATCAAGATGGGATTGGGCTGCCTGGTACGGCGATCCGGATCATGAGGACAACAAAACCAATATCAAATGGGGCGGCTTTATTGCTGGCGTAGACGAGTTTGACCCGCTCTTTTTTGGCATTTCTCGGGGGGAAGCGGAGTTGATGGACCCTCAACAGCGGCTGTTGATGACCCACGTCTGGAAAGTGTTCGAGGATGCTGGCTATGCCGCTGAATCTCTGTCGGGCAGTGCTACTGGTATCTTTGTCGGCACCGCCAGCAGTGGTTACCACACCCTGGTCGAAAAGACAGGAATGCCGATCGAAGGCCATACCGCCATTGGTAACCTGCCGTCGGTTGGCCCCAACCGCATCAGCCATTACCTCAACTTACATGGTCCTAGCGAACCGATCGAAACCGCCTGTTCGTCTTCCCTGGTGGCCGTGCACCATGGCGTGACGGCGATTCAAAACGGTCACTGCGAGATGGCCGTGGTGGGCGGCGTAAACACGCTGGTGACGCCGGACGTGCACATCAGCATGAACAAGGCCGGAGCCCTGGCTGTGGACGGTCGATGCAAACCCTTTTCAGAGCAAGCCAATGGCTATGTTCGCAGCGAAGGTGTCGGCATGCTGTTGCTCAAACCCCTGTCAGCTGCCGAGAACGATGGCGATCATATCTATGGGGTGATTCGCGGCTCCGCTGAAAATCACGGCGGTCGAGCCGGTTCACTGACCTCGCCCAATCCCAGGTCCCAGGCGGACTTACTAAAAACTACCTACACCCGAGCAGGCATCGATCCAAGCACCGTCAGCTATATCGAAACCCATGGCACCGGCACAAAGCTGGGGGACCCCGTGGAGATCAACGGTCTGATCACGGCATTTAACGAATTACGTGAAACCTATCCGTTGCTTGCAGATGGGCCGGATGTGGGGCGTCAGGGCTGTGGTTTGGGCTCCGTCAAGTCCAACATTGGTCATACGGAATTGGCCGCCGGTGTCGCCAGCGTGCTCAAAGTGCTGCTGCAATTCAAACATCGCACCCTGGTAAAAAGTCTCCATGCCGAACGGTTAAATCCTTATATTCGACTGCAGGACAGTCCTTTCTATGTGGTCCAGGAAAATCAGCCATGGGTGGCTCTACGGGACCCCCAGGGCAAGGAGTTGCCTCGCAGAGCAGGGGTGAGTTCGTTTGGCATTGGCGGTGTGAATGCCCATGTGATTCTCGAAGCATACGATGGCACTGCTCGACCATCGTCTCCAAAGGATGCCTGGCCTATCCCGATGATTGTGCTTTCGGCTCGCAATGGCGATCGCCTGCGGAACCTGGTCCAAAACCTGCTGGCATGGGTTGAACGGTCTGCTGTTGCGTCAGGGATGGCTGCCCCCAGCCTGCATGGAGTGGCCTACTCGCTGCAGGTGGGGCGTACGGCGATGGCAAGCCGATTGGCGTTTGTGGCCGAATCCTTCCAGGTGATGCGGCATAAACTGCGGCATTACCTCCAGGGTACTGGTGATCCGGGGGGGCTGTTCTGCGGCGAAGTAAACGGCCAGCCTGACCCTGATGTGCCTGGCCCAGATGCCAGCCAGCCACTGGTGGAACAATGCAGACAGTCCGGTGACTACAGCCGTTTGTTGGCGCATTGGGTGAATGGGGGGACCGTCGATTGGCAGCAATGTTACGGTGACATCCATCCGGTACGGGTCAGCCTGCCCACCTATCCCTTTGCCCGCGACCGTTGTTGGGTTGGCACTATGCCCCAGAACGGGCATCTGCCCCTTGCGATGGAGCCAACGCCGCCAGTAGCGCCCCATGATGGGAATTTACAGGCTTTTTATCCTGGTTGGGAGGCTCTCCCGGTGCCAAATGCGTCCGGATCGCGCCGCATTACGACCACCCCCCTCATTGTCGGCGGCACATCGGAGCAGATCGATGCCATCCGTAAACAGGCGGCGGCAACCGTTTTGACCCTACCGGTGGCGGCCAGTCCTGCCGTGGTGGCGGATAGCATCCGGCAGCAGGGTGATGTGGAGCATCTGGTTTGGATTGCGCCGTCCTCTGACTTGGGGCGGGAGCTGGGGCAACCCATGATTGAGGCCCAGGAAACGGGTCTTTTCCAACTGTTTAATTTGGTCAAAGGATTGCTGCTGTTGGGCTATGGCGATCGGTCCCTACGGTTGACGGTGATCACCACCCAGACCCAGGCCGTCTACCGTAGCGATCTCATTCAACCCGCCCATGCCGGTGTCCATGGCTTGGCTGGCACCCTGGCCCAGGAATACCCCCAGTGGCAGATTCAGGCCTTGGATCTGCCAGCAGCCTGGCCGGTTCAGGACATTTTCCCACCGACCCCACCGACCTTGGACGCAGTGGGCACCCCGCTGGCCTATCGGGATGGCGCGTGGTTTAAGCCGGTGCTGTTGCCCGTCAGGGGGCTGGATGCAGACGGCAATGGCTATCGGCGTGGGGGTGTCTATGTTGTGGTCGGTGGCGGCGGCGGATTGGGCCAGGTGTGGACTCGCTGGATGCAGGAGCATTATCAGGCCCAGGTGATCTGGCTTGGTCGACGACCCGCGCAGGTCATGGAACAACAGCTGAGCGCCCTTGCCAAAGATGGTTTAAAGCCCGCTTACTTCCAGGCGGATGCGGCTGAGCCCGGTGTCCTGGAGGGGGTGCTCCAACGGATTCGCCAGCGCTACGGAAGGATTCACGGCATCGTCCATGCCGCCATGGATGTGTTTGATCTGGCCCTGGCCGATATGACCCCAGAGCGATTTCGCCGGGTGTTGGCGAGCCGGATCAATATCAGCGTGCGGATCGCCGAGGCCGTTCGCCATCAATCCTTAGATTTTATTTTGTTCTTTTCCTCCATGGCATCGTTTGCCAAGGCAGGCGGTTATGGGGGATATGCGTCGGGATGTGTGTTTATGGATGCCTACGCGCGAGCCTTAAACACTGAGCTACCCCATGCGGTGAAGGTGGTCAATTGGGGCTACTGGGGGGTGGGTTCGGGCGAGCGAGTGTCGGCTCAGGTCAAACGCCGCTATCAGCAGCTGGGTATCGAGCCAATTCAGCCCCCCATGGGCATGCAGGGCTTACAGACCCTGATGCAGGGGTCGTTGGAACAAATGGCATTGGTAAATACATCCAGGCCCGATGCCATCGACGGAGTTGCTAGTGCGGCATCGATCTCCCGCCAAACCGATGATCTCCCGCCATCGTTAATCCGAAACATTTTGTTACAGATGGAGACCCATGGAGCAGATGAGTTCGTTTTGCTTGGACATAACTCAAGAATTTGAGACCATCGAGCGCCGAATTGCCGAATTGCTGGCTGGCATATTCGATGCCTATGGGTTCTTCCGGGAACAGAGGTTCACCCTGGAGGAGTTGAAAGCACGGGTGTTGTTTAAGCCAGCCTACGATCGCTGGCTGGCGGAGAGCCTGGCCGTGCTCCATCAGTGGGGGCTATTGGGCAGCCGAGATGGGGGGCACTATACCGTGCCCGATACGGAGTGCCCCCCGCTCCATCAGCTGTGGGACCAGTGGCGTCACGCCCGCGCCCAGGCTGGTAGGGACAATCAGGCCCGATGGCAACTGGCGGAAATCTGCCTGCGCGCCCTGCCCGATATGCTGGCAGGCAGGCAACGGGCAACCGACGTAATGTTTCCCGATGCCTCCATGGCCCTGGTTGAGCATCTATACCAGGGGAATGCCGTGGCCGATCTGTTCAACGGCCTGATGGCAGACGCCCTGGTGCAGATCTTAGGGGCGCGGTTGACGACAGATGAAACCCAGACGGTACGCATTCTCGAAATTGGTGCTGGCACGGGCGGAACCACCGTAGAGGTGTTGAAAAAGCTCCAGCCTTTCAAGCATGGGATTGCGGAATATTTGTATACCGATATTTCTCAGTTCTTTCTGCTCCATGCCAGGGAACGGTATGCCCCTGGCCATCCATACCTGCGCACGGCTTTGTTCGATGTGGAGTCGCCCCCTGAGTCCCAGGGGATTGAACCTGGACGTTACGACTTTGTGATTGCGACCAACATCCTACATGCTACGAAAAATATTCGTCACACCCTACGCCATGTGAAGACGGCGATGCGGCGCAATGGCACTCTGCTGATCAATGAGGTCAAGGATAAAACCCTGTGGGGCCATGTCACCTTTGGCCTGTTGGAGGGGTGGTGGCGGCATGAGGATATGGCTCTGCGCATCCCTGGGTCGCCCCTGCTGGCGTCAGAAACTTGGCGGCGGGTGCTGGCTGATGAAGGGTTTGATCCGGTGGTGTTCCCCGGTCAGTGGGCCCACGGTCTAGGGCAACAGGTTATTTTAGCGGCCAGTGACGGCTGGGTGCGCCAGAGCATTCCGGAGACCGCTAACCAACAGCCGCCGGTGCCGATAAATAGCAATGGCAGTGGGGTCGGGGCTGAGGTGTCCTTGCGATCGCAAGCAGTCGCTTACTTCAAACAGCTGATGGCCGCCACCCTAAAGCTGCGGGTCGACGAAATCGCAGCTACAGAACCGTTAGAAAGCTATGGTATCGACTCGATTTTAATCAATCGTGTTAACGCCAAACTCAGGGCAAATTTTGGAGATGTGCGCAGTACCCTGTTGTTCGAGGCCCAGACCATTGACGCCCTGGCTGACCATTTTATTCACCATCAACGGCCGGCTCTGGAACGTGTGCTGAGGGCTAAGAGCTCCCCTAGTCAGGCGGTTATGCCGGTGGTGTCTGCCTCAGGTCTGGCAGGCACCGAAACCACGGTATCTGCTGAACGCCATCGCCCCCAGAGTGAGAGTCAGAGTGAGGGGCAGAGTGGCGGTCCGGCTCTGGCCTCCGAAATCGCCATTATCGGTATTAGCGGTCACTATGCTCAGGCGGACAACCTGGATACATTCTGGAAAAATCTGGAAGCTGGCCACCATTGCGTCACAGAAATTCCGGCGGACCGATGGTCCCTGGATGGCTTCTTTGAAGCAGATATGGAAAAGGCGGTCAAGCAGACTAAAAGCTATAGCAAGTGGGGCAGTTTTCTCCCAGGCTTTGCCGATTTTGATCCGTTGTTTTTTGGTATACCTCCCAGCGAGGCCATGAAAATGGACCCCCAGGAACGGCTGTTTTTGCAGGCCACCTGGGAGGCCCTGGAAGACGCCGGTCACACACGCACCATGCTGGCAGATCAGTACGGTGGCAGAGTTGGGGTTTTTGTCGGCATCTCGCGCACGGGGTTCGAGCTGTTTGGTGCTGATTTTCAAGCCCGTGGCGGCCGCTTCCAACCCCGTACTTCCTTTGGTTCAGCGGCCAATCGAGTTTCCTATTCTTTAAATATCCACGGGCCGAGCATGCCCATCGATACCATGTGCTCCTCCTCGTTGGTTGCCATCCATGAGGCCTGTGAGCATTTGCGTCGGGGCACCTGTGATCTGGTGATCGCCGGGGGCGTGAATCTCTTCTTGCATCCGTCGAGCTATGTCGAACTGTGTGCCAGTGGCATGTTGTCCCAGGATGGCAAGTGCAAATCCTTCGGGGCGGGCGGCGACGGCTTTGTGCCTGGGGAAGGGGTGGGGGCGGTGGTTCTGAAACCGCTACAGCGGGCGATCGCAGATGGGGACAACATCCACGCCGTCATCCGGGGCTCCAGCGTCAACCATGGCGGCAAGACCAATGGCTACACGGTGCCCAATCCCTTAGCCCAGCGGGATCTAATCCAGGCGGCTTTAGCGCAGGCGGGGGTCCATGCGCGGTCGATGAGTTATATCGAAGCCCATGGCACGGGTACGGAATTGGGCGACCCGATTGAGATCACCGGACTCTCCCTAGCCTTCGAATCGGACACGGATGACACTGGCTTTTGCGCCATTGGCTCCGTCAAATCCAATCTGGGTCATCTAGAGGCGGCGGCGGGTATCGCCGGTCTCACCAAAGTTGTCCTGCAGCTCAAACATGGACGGCTGACCCCCAGTTTGCATGCGACAGCGTTGAATCCAAATATCAGCTTTGAGAAAACACCATTTTACGTCCAGCGCCAGGCCGGTCCCTGGCCAAGACCTGAATTGGCACTGCAGGGCGAATCGCGTCAGTATCCAAGGTTGGCTGGTGTATCGTCCTTTGGGGCCGGTGGCACCAATGCCCATGTCGTGCTGGAGGAGTTTCAGCAGGTTCAACGTCCCCAGACTGCTGGGTTAGCTGATGCGGGGCAACCGGCGGTGATTGTGCTGTCGGCGAAAAATGAGGCGGGCTTGCAACGCTCAGCCCGTCAGCTCCTGGCTTATTTGGAAAAAATGCCGGAGATAGACGCCCAATGGTTGCACGATGCCGCCTTCTCGCTGCAAGTTGGGCGCGAAGCGATGGCGGAACGCCTGGGCTGCGTGGTCTCTTCCGGGGATGAGCTGATCGATCAGCTACGACGGTTTGTCCGTAATGGCAGCGATGAGCATAGGCTGCATCGGGGCCAGATCGGGGGGCACCGTGATGCCCTGGCCTTCAGTGGTGATGACGATCTGCGCGATGTTGTGGCGGCCTGGATACAGCACCGCAAGTACGACAAACTGCTAAGCCTTTGGGTTTGGGGTGGGGAATTTGATTGGCACCGTCTGCATGCCCCGGGTACCCGGCGTCGAGTCAGCCTGCCCACCTATCCTTTTGATTGCGATCGCTACTGGTTTGACAGAGATATAACCTCCCCTAGCCCGACGCCGTCAGCCTCTACCTTAATGATGGTGCCGCAATGGCAGCCCAGGCCCTTGATGGCCAGCCAGGGCCAATGGACACAGCATTACATCCTGCTGTGCGATCTGGGTGAATGTAGCCCTGACGCTTGGGCCGGGTTTCAGGCCAGGGGCATCACCTGCCACCTTATGGAGAGCCAGGCTGATCAAATCCATGGGCGATTCGCGGATTACGCGGCCCAGCTCCTTGATCTGCTCCGCACCCTACTCCGGGACCGGTCTGCGACCACATTAATTCAGCTCGTGGTGCCAACCGGGGTCGAAGCGCAGCTGCATAGCGGTCTTAGCGGGATGCTAAAAACTGCATACCAGGAAAATCCCAACCTCCACGGTCAGGTGATTGAAGTGGATCCATCCGAGGGGATGGCGGCGATTGGGGAGCGTCTGATACAGGACAGCCATTGTCCGGGGGACACCCACATCCGCTATGGCCATGGGAAGCGTCTGGTGCAAACGTGGCAAGAATTGGCCATGACGGACGCCGTGACTCCCCCCTGGCGGGACAACGGCGTCTATTTGATATCCGGGGGTGCGGGGGGGCTGGGGTTGCTGTTTGCCCGAGAGATTGCCACCCAGGCCCAGGACGTCACCTTGATTCTCACAGGACGTTCCGACCTCAGCGATGGCCAACGGGAAAGCCTGCGGCAGCTTGAGGCCGATGTGGCAGTGAGGGGGGCTCGCCTGGACTATTGCCAGACCGATGTTTGCGATCGCGCCTCCGTCGATCGCCTGGCCCACCATATTCAAACCCAGTTTGGCCGACTGGATGGCATCCTCCATGCCGCCGGTCTGGTGCGGGACAGCTTTATTCTCAAAAAGAATCCAGCCGATCTGAGAGACGTCCTGGCCCCCAAGGTATCCGGCACCGTTAATTTAGCAGCGGCCTTTGCCGCCCTGGCCCCGGAGGTATTCCTATTATTCTCATCGGTGTCTGGGGTGATGGGTAACCCAGGGCAAGCAGATTACGCCGCCGCCAATGGCTTTATGAACGCCTGGGCCGAGCATTGCCGTCAGGCGCTGTCAGCCGAGCTGGCTAGGCAACTGCCCCAGCTAGCTGGGAAATTGCCCCAGAGAACCGTCGCCCTATGCTGGCCCCTCTGGCAGCAAGGGGGAATGGGGCTGGATGTCGCCACAGCGGATGCTTTGGAACAAAACACAGGCATGAAGGCCATGCCCGTAGCGGCAGGCATGGACGCCTGCTACCGAGCCTTGGCGGCCAATCAAGCCCAGGTGATGATCGCCTACGGTGATGCTGCCCGGCTGCGCAGAACATTCCTTAGGCAGGAACCGGTGGGTGAGAGCGAATCCCGGCGGTCTCGCCTGCCCCATCTCGCCCGCCATGCTCGGGAAAGACTCTGGCAGCGGACCCTGGGGCGGCTGGTGCAGCTGTTTGGCGAGGTCATTCAATTACATCCAGACCGGATCGATGTCCAGGCGTCCATGGAGGACTTCGGCGTGGACTCGATCATCGTCACCCAGATGAACCAAAAGCTGGCACCAGTCTTTCAGAAGTTCCCTAAGACCTTATTTTTTGAATATCCCACCCTGGCCTCCCTATGCAGTTATTTTGTCGACACCTTTCCGGCGGAATGCGCCAGCTGGACGGGGCTGTCGTTGGCGTCCCCACTGTCGTCCCAGCCGATGGCCACGGGGCTGACTGGGCGACCGGATCCGAGCCCCGCTCAAGATAGTAATGACAGTCATAACAGCCGCCCCCCTGAGGCTCGAGGGCAGCAAGTCAGTAGGGGCTCAGGGAGGAAACCCAGCCCCACCGCCCAGGAGCCGATTGCCATCATCGGGCTGAGTGCTCGGTTTCCCCAGGCCGAAACCCTGGATGCGTTTTGGTCAATGTTGAGATCGGGGACCCATGTAGTGACAGAAATTCCATCCGAACGCTGGCCCTTAGCCGGTTTCTATGAGCCAGACCCAAAGCAGGCGGTGGCCCAGGGTAAAAGCTATGGCAAATGGGGGGCATTTCTGGAGGGATTTGCCGACTTCGATCCGCTCTTTTTCAATCTTTCTCCCCAGGAAGCATTGAGAATGGACCCCCAGGAACGGTTGTTTCTGCAAACGTCATGGTCGGCCCTGGAAGATGCGGGGTACACCCCCGCTCGCTTGGCGCAGTGCTGCGATCGCAACGTGGGAGTGTTCGCGGGCATCACCAAGACCGGTTATGACCTGTACGGACCGGAACTGTGGCAGATGGGGGATACCCTGCAACCCCGAACGTCTTTTGCGTCCGTGGCGAATCGGGTGTCTTTTCTGCTGAATCTCAAAGGCCCCAGCATGCCGGTGGACACCATGTGTTCCTCATCGCTGACTGCTATCCATGAAGCTTGCCAGCGATTACGCTTGGGTGACTGCGCCATGGCCCTGGCGGGCGGGGTAAACCTGTACCTGCATCCTGCCAACTACGTTGAATTATCAACTCTCCAGATGCTCTCAAAAGATGGGCGCTGTCGTAGCTTTGGGAACGGGGGCGACGGTTTTGTACCCGGAGAGGGTGTCGCCGTTGTCTTACTGAAGCCCCTGGTCAACGCCGTGGCCGATGGCGATCAGATCCACGCCGTCATTCGGGGCAGTCGGGTCAACCATGGCGGCAGAACCAATGGGTATACGGTGCCCAATCCCAAGGCTCAAGCAGACCTGATTCGTCGGACTCTGGATCAAGCCGGGGTTGATGCCAGGACGGTCAGTTATGTGGAGGCCCATGGCACTGGCACCTCCCTGGGCGACCCGATTGAAGTGGAGGGACTGACCCAAGCATTTCGGGCGGATACAAGCGCCACGGGGTTCTGTGCTCTGGGCTCGGTCAAGTCCAACCTGGGCCATCTGGAGGCGGCAGCTGGCATTGCTGGTCTGGTCAAGATTTTGCTACAGATGCGCCATCGACAGCTGGTGCCCAGTCTGCATGCAGCGGAGTTAAATCCCCATATTGAGTTTGACGATACTCCGTTCCAGCTGCAACAGACATTGGCAGATTGGCCGCGACCCGTCGTCAACGATGCCATCCAGGAAGCCCCTCGCATCGCTTGCCTTTCATCCTTTGGTGCGGGTGGGTCTAACGCCCATGTGGTGGTGGAAGAGTATCCCGGTGGACTGGCCGCTACAGATGCCCCCTCCCCAATCAGGGCCACTCCCCAGCCGGTGGGCCCTGTGGGCATCGTTCTATCGGCGAAAACCCAGGAGCGGTTGCAGGTGTATGCCAAACGCCTCAAGGATTTTCTGGTGGACCATCGATCAGCGCTGGACGGGCGACTGCAAGACATTGCCTATACGCTTCAACTGGGTCGCGTCGCTATGGATGAACGGTTGGCCATGGCGGTGTCGACCCTGGATGAACTCTTGGACAACCTGGATGGGTTTTTGCAGGGGCGGAACCGGGGGGCGAATTGTTTTCAGGGGCGTAGGGGGCGCGATCGCACCCCCCTAGCTTTAATTAGCAACGACGAGGACTTCGGCGAGACGGTTGACCGCTGGATACAACGGGGCAAGCTGAGCAAATTGCTGGAACTCTGGACCCAAGGTCTGAGCATCGACTGGACGCGGCTATACCAGGCCACCCAACCCGGTATCGTCAGTTTGCCCACCTATCCCTTTGCCAGGGAGCGCTATTGGCTGCCAGAACTAAAACGGTCGAAGCCAGCTGTCCATGACATCGCCGTGCATGACACCGCCATTCATAAAACCGTTGCTAAGGAGCTAGATACCCAGGCGGTGACCGAGTGGACGTTGCACCCGGTGTGGGATGGGGTTTGCCCCAAAGCAGTGGAGCGATTTCCCGATGGCAATGCCGCCATTGCCATCATTGGCGGCACTCCGGATCAGCTGAGGGCCGTACGCCAGGAATATCCGTCGGCACAGCCATTGGAGCTGCCCAATACCGCCGATTTGGATCAGTGGTCTGCCATCTTGGATCGCCTACCAGGGTTGGCTCATATCCTCTGGATTGTGCCTGAAACTGAGCCATTATCGCTAGTGGACGACCGGGTGATTGAGGCCCAGGACATCGGCGTCATTCAACTTTTTCGGTTAGTCAAAGCGTTGCTTTCCCTGGGCTATGGTCAAAAACCGTTGGGTTGGACCGTAATTACTGACCAGGCCCAGGCCGTGCTTCCGACGGAGCCCATTCATCCCACTCATGCCGGTATCCATGGATTTGTCGGCAGTATGGCGAAGGAATTTCCCCAATGGCAGGTGCGGCTGCTGGATCTAGACGCCCAGCCCTGGCCGGATGACCTGTGGACCATCCCCCCCAACCCTCAAGGGGAAGCCCTGGCCTACCGGGAAAACCAGTGGTTCCAGCAAGCGCTAATACCGGTGCAGGATCTGGCGGTCAACCCAGAACCGTTCCGGACCCAGGGTACATACATCATCATTGGTGGCGCGGGAGGGCTGGGGGAGGTGCTGTCTCGACATCTGATCCAGCATTGGCAGGCCCAGGTGATTTGGGTGGGACGGCGGCCCTTGAATCCGGATATTCAAACCAAAATCGACGCCCTGGCAGCGCTGGGGGCGGCTCCCTGGTATCTTTCGGCGGATGCCGCCAACGTCAGTGACCTGGAGAGGGTTCGCAACGCCGTTCAACAAAAGTACGGCTCGATTCACGGGGTGGTCCATTCGGCCCTGGGCAGCTATGACCAGAGTTTAATGGCCATGGATGAGGCCCAATTCCGCTCCGTCCTTTCCTCCAAGGTTGATATCACAGTGCGGGTTGCCCAGGTATTTGCAGACGCGCCGTTGGATGTCATCCTTTTCTTCTCGTCCCTGGCCTCCTTTGGCAAGGTGCGGGGCATGAGCAGCTATGCAGCTGGCTGTGTCTTCCAAGATGCCTTTGCCCTGGGGCTCTCCCAGATCTGCTCTATCCCTGTCAAGGTGATCAACTGGGGCTTTTGGAGCATCGGCGGCGGTGCCAGAATCTCGGATACCCTCAGGCGGCATCTCCAAGAGACCGAGGGAGTACAGCCGATCAATGCTGACGTGGGCATGGGGGTATTAGAACAGTGCATCAGTAGCAACCTCTCCCCATGGGCCTTTATCAAATCCGATACCTCAAGGCCCCCTCGGGGTGTGGTGTTGGATCAGACCATAGCCCAGGCACCTAGAGTTGTGCCGTCATGCTTGCCGACCCTGGCGGAATTCTCACCCGCCATTGCAGTTCCAGCCGTGCATCCGCTTCTGGCTGAACTGGATGTCTGGATGGTGAAATTATTGTTGGCCCAGTTTTTGCAAATGGGTGTATTGCAGAACGGCGTCATCGAAAACAGTGCCACATTGCGACAGCGCACGGGGGTGCTGGCCAAGTATCAGATTTGGTGGGATGAGGTGATGGCGGCCTTTGGCCAGCAGGGATGGGTCCACCTCAACAACGGCAACATCACCGTTAAGGATGCCGCATTGCTTGAAAACCCTGATCTGATCTGGCGGCAATGGCAGGCGTTTTGTCAACAAACCGATCAGGATGATGAGATGCGGCCACTGACCGCCATCATTGATGAATGCTTTCGGGCACTGCCTGCCATTGTGCGCGGCCACACATTAATTACGGACATTCTATTTCCGGCAGGTGCCGTGAACAAAATGGAAGTCCTCTATAAGGACAACTCCATCGCCCATTTCTTTAATACGGCCCTGGCGGAAGTTGCCGCTGCCTGGTTACAGCAGCGCCTGGACGTCGATCCTCAAGCCCAAATTCACATCCTCGAAATTGGTGCGGGGACCGGTGGGACCACATCCACAGTGCTGCCCCACCTGGCCCCGTTTAAGCAGGCGATCGCAACCTATTGCTACACGGACATTTCCAATTCGTTTTTGATGGATGCCGCCCAGCGGTATGGTGCGACCCATCCCTACCTGGAATACAAAATTTGTGACATCGAGCAGCCCTTGGCGGCACAGGGTTTGGAGGTGGGGACCTATGACCTGGTGATTGCCACCAATGTATTGCATGCCACTCACTCCATGGGTAATACGGTGCGCAATGCCAAGGCCGCCCTGGCGGAAAATGGGGTGCTACTGCTCAATGAGATGACCGCCAAAACGGTATTTGCCACCTTAATTTTTGGCTTAATCGACGGTTGGTCCCTGGCCCAAGATACTCACCTGCGGATTCCCGGTAGTCCCGGTCTGACCCCCGCTGCTTGGCGGCAGCTATTGGCGGAAACTGGCTTTAAGCACATCCAACTGCCGGTGCCCTCGGCCCAACCCCTGGCCCAGCAAATTATTGTGGCGGAGAGCGACGGCGTGATCAGACAGAAGCGATCGCAAGTTGCCCCTGAACCGATCGCCTCAGTAGTGGTAGAGCATGACCAGCCAACAGAGAGCCACACGGAGCCAACCATAGACAAATCGGCCTATGTGCAACAGCAGATCGTCGCTTGCCTGTCTCGGACCCTGCGGCTGGATGACAGTCGGTTCGAACTGGATGTGTCATTTTCCGATTACGGTGTGGACTCCATCTTAGGGGCGCAGTTTATCACCCTAGTCAGTGCAGCGTTAGATATTGACCTGAATACGACGATTATTTTCAATTACCCCACCGTGGAGCGACTCAGTGCCCATGTTCTGGAAGCCTATGGCGATCGCATTACCCCGCCTGCGCCCGATCGAGCCCCCGAGTTAGAGACACCGGGTGCCCAGGAACCCCTGGGGGGCCAGACCACCCCCGCCTCCAGCCCTGGGCAGGCACCCAGATCAAGGCCGCAGACAACACCGACCGTTTCCCAATCCCCTAGCACCTCCCCAGCTGCCACCGACATTGCCGTTATCGGACTTTCCCTACAGGCCCCCGGTGCCCAAACCCCCCCCGACTTTTGGCAACACCTGCTCAGCGGTCAGAACGCGGTGAGCGAATTGCCGGCCCATTATCTGGACCGTGAAACGTACTACAGCCCACAGCGGCAAAAGGGTAAAACCTACTGCCACCAGGGCGGTGTGCTAAAGGATCGAGATTGTTTTGATCCTTTGTTCTTCAATCTTTCCCCCCGCGATGCGGAATCCATGAATCCGCATCAGCGCTTGATTATGCAGGAGGGCTGGAAGGCCCTTGAGGACGCAGGATACAATCCAAAATCTTTGGCTGGCGTTCAGACTGGCATCTTTGTGGGCTCCGAACCAAACGGCTATTTCCATGAGACCTTTACGGGGGCATCGGAGGCCATTATTGCCTCCAGGCTATCCTACTTCCTGAATCTGCGGGGACCGGCCCTGGTGGTTAATACAGGGTGTTCTTCTGCGGCGACGGCCCTGCATCTGGCCTGTGAAAGCCTCAGAAATGGCGAGTGCTCCATGGCCCTGGCGGGGGGCGTCTATGCGTCGATGAACCAGGCCCATCTAATTTCACTATCGGAAATTGAAATGCTGTCGCCGTCGGGTTGCTGCCGCACCTTTGATGCCGAGGGCGATGGCATGGTGTTGTCGGAAGGCGTCGGTATGGTCACACTGAAACGCCTGGCAGACGCCGAAAGGGACGGCGATCCCATCTACGGTGTGATTGCGGCCTCCGGGCTGAATCAGGACGGAGCCAGCAACGGCATCACAGCCCCCAGCGGTGTGGCCCAGGAAGAATTGATCACCGATGTTTATCAGCGTTATGGCATCAACCCAGAGGATATCAGCTATGTCGAGGCCCATGGCACGGGCACCCGTCTGGGGGACCCGGTGGAAGCCAATGCCCTGACCCAGGCATTTCGCAGATTTACAAATCGGCAGCACTATTGCGCCCTGGGCAGTGCCAAAGCCCACATTGGTCACACGGCTGCCGGGGCCGGGATAATTGGCTTGATCAAGGTATTGCTATCGTTGCAACACCGCAAACTGCCGGGGTTACCCCATTTTGAAACCCTCAACCCCCGCATTGAATTTGACCATGCCCCCTTCTTTATTCCTGCTCAGACAACGGATTGGTCGAGGGATGATGGCAAGCCCCTAATGGCGGCTTTGAGTTCCTTTGGCCACAGTGGCACCAATGTCCATTTTGTGATTCGTGAGTATCAGCCGCCGCTGTCGATAGCCACTGATGAGTCGGCTCCACCGACTCCTGCGATCGTGCCGCTTTCCGCCAAAGATGAGCAGCGGCTCAGACAGGTGGTGCAACAGTTGCGGGGGTATTTGCGTGACACTCTGCGGGCTGCCGGGCCAGGGACCCTCAGGAATCTTGCCTATACGCTGCAAACGGGCCGCGAAGCGATGAATTGCCGCATGGCATTGGTCGTCCATAGCCTGGCTGAACTACAGCAAGCGCTGACTGACTGGTTAGCGGATGGGGCCTCGGGGAGAACTGATGGCAGCCTGGCAGCTAACTCTCCCGACCAACTGTCTCAATGGCTGGCAGAGGAGAGGTTTGAAGCAATTGCTGATTATTGGTCCCAGGGAGGGTCAGTGGATTGGCCGCGACTGTATGGCGATCGCAAACCGACCCGCATCCATTTGCCCACGTACCCCTTTGCCAAGGAACGCTATTGGGCAAACGGAGCCACCCAAACAGGCATGGGGGCTGCACCTGTCTTGGCGGCTACAGCGCCTACGCCCCTTGATGGTGCTGACACCAGCGACTACCTGCTCGCATCTCCCGCCTGGCAAACGGCCCCAGTTCCCTCCAGTGTATCTATGCCTGAAGGGATGCAGCGACTGATTATCCTTTGTGCTGAAACCACTACTGCCATAGAACGGAGCTGCGAACGGCTGGCGACAGCCAATGCCTCGGTCATCCGTTTAGACCGGTACTCAACCCCGCTGGATACCGCCTATACCGACTTTTCCTTGCAGGTCTTTCAGCACGTCCGCAATAGACTGCAATCCCATGGCAGAACAAAAACCCTGGTGCAGGTGGTGATTCCTGACGATGCAGCGGCATCGGTGTTGCTGGGCATTACCGGGTTATTGCACACTGCCCAGCAGGAGAATCCAAAACTGGAGGGGCAGGTGATCGCCCTGAATGTCAGTGACACCGACCAGGGACTGCTCACTAAAATTGAAGCCAATGCCCGCTGCGCCCAGGACATTCTGATCCGCTACGAAAATGGGGTTCGACAGGTCATCCGATGGCATGAATTAAGTCCTGGTGACCTGCCTGCCTCTGGCCTGCCCTGGAAGGACCAAGGCATTTATTTGATTACCGGTGGGGCCGGTGGTATTGGTTTGATTTTTGCCAGTGAAATTGCCAGTCGGGTTAATCAGGCCACCCTTGTGCTCATAGGCCGATCACCCCTCACATTAGAAAAAGAAGCCCGCCTTAATGCGATCGCACAGAACGGCACCCGCATCGACTATCGCCAGGTCGATATCAGTCAACCGCAGCAGGTACAGGCCCTGATTTTGGATATTCAGGCTAACCACGGCCCCTTGAATGGCGTAATCCATGCAGCAGGAATTCACCGGGATAATTACCTCATCCATAAGCCAGATGACGAGTTTAGAGCTGTTCTAGCCCCTAAGGTCCAGGGCACCGTTAACCTTGACCAAAGTCTGGCCGCTACTCCTTTAGACTTTTTTGCCCTGTTTTCCTCCGGGGCGGCGGTGACCGGCAATTTGGGCCAGGCCGACTATGCCGCTGCCAATGGGTTTATGGATCAGTTCGCCACCCATCGGCAAAGACTCGTGGCTGCAGGGGAACGATTTGGCCAAACCTTGTCCATCAATTGGCCCCTTTGGCAGCAGGGGGGCATGCAGGTGGATGCGGCCACGGTGGCGCTGATGCACCAACGGACCGGCATGAAGGCGATGCAGACCACCATCGGCATCCAGGCCTTTTACCAGGCACTGATGGCCAAACACCCCCAGGTGGGTGTGGTTACTGGAGATCTTGCCACCATTCGGCAGCGGTTGTTTGGGACACCGCATAAGGCTGAAACAGTCCGCCAGACTGGGCCGATTGATCACCAGGCCCTGAGGGCCGCAACGCTACAGCAACTCAAACAGTTGTTGGGCGCACGCCTTAAACTGTCACCGGAACGGATTGCCTCCCAGGAGCCCTTTGAGCGCTATGGCATTGATTCGATCCTGATCACAGATCTCAATCAGGATCTTGAAGCCGTCTTTGGGGAAATTTCCAAGACCCTATTTTTCGAATATCAAACCTTGAGTGCCCTGACGGATTATTTCGTGGCAGACCATCCAGAGGACTGCCAGCGCTGGTGTGGTTTGGGGGGTAAGCCCAGTAGTAGTCCCCCACCAGCTGTCAGTGCAGCGGTCCCGACCGCTTTGGCCGCCGAGGCTATCAAGGCAACCGGCGGACCCCGCCAGGAACCGATTGCCATCATTGGCATTAGCGGTCATTATCCCCAAGCCGATTCGCTAGCGGCCTTCTGGTCCAATCTGTCTGTGGGCCAGGATGGTGTAACGGAAATCCCGCCCGAGCGTTGGTCCCTGGAGGGATTTTATCTGGAGCAACCGGAGGAAGCGGTGGCCCAGGCCATGAGCTATGGCAAGTGGGGCAGCTTCCTTGACGGGTTCGCGGAGTTTGACCCCCAGTTCTTTAACATTTCGGGGCGCGAAGCCATGAGTATGGACCCCCAGGAACGGCTGTTCTTGCAATCGGCCTGGGCCGCGCTGGAGGATGCTGGCTACACTCGGGAAACCCTGCAATCTCGGTTTGATGGCAATGTCGGTGTGTTTGCTGGCATCACCAAGACCGGTTATGACCTACACGGGGCGGAGTGGCGTCAGCATGGAAAACTGTTTTATCCCCACACGTCCTTTGGGTCCGTGGCTAATCGGGTCTCCTATCTGCTGAACCTGCATGGCCCCAGCATGCCCATTGATACCATGTGCTCCTCCTCGTTGGTTGCCATCCATGAGGCCTGTGAGCGATTACGTCAGGGTGTTTGTCCAATGGCGATCGCAGGTGGGGTCAATCTTTACCTGCACCCCACCAACTATGTTGAGCTATCGGCCCTGAAAATGCTTTCTAAGGGCGGGAAATGCCGCAGTTTTGGGAAGGGGGGCGACGGGTTTGTCCCCGGCGAGGGCGTCGGCGTTGTGATCTTAAAACCCCTGGCCCAGGCCTTGCAGGATCGGGACCATATCCACGGTGTGATTCGGGCGACGGCGGTCAACCATGGGGGTAAGACCAACGGCTATACCGTTCCTAACCCCAAGGCCCAGGCCGAGTTAATCCGCAAAACATTAGATCTAGCAGGCATCCACGCACGCACCGTCAGTTATGTGGAGGCCCACGGCACCGGGACGGCGCTGGGGGACCCGATTGAGGTCACTGGCCTCACCCAGGCCTTTTACCATGACACCACGGACGTGGGCTTCTGCGCATTGGGGTCGGTCAAGTCCAATATCGGTCACCTGGAGGCCGCTGCCGGGATGGCAGGGCTGACCAAAATTCTCTTGCAGATGAAGCACGGAAAACTGGCACCCAGCCTGCATGCCGATCGCTTGAATCCGAACATTTCTTTCGAGAACACCCCCTTCCAGGTACAGCGCTCACTGGCGGACTGGCACCGTCCCCAGGTCAACGTTGATGGCACCCCCAGGGAATATCCCCGCATCGCCGGGTTGTCATCATTTGGGGCGGGGGGAGCCAACGCCCATGTGATTCTCGAAGAGTACATGGACGAAACTATCCATCCCCCGCCAGCCGATGCCGACAACCCGCCAGCGGTATTTGTGCTGTCCGCTAAAAATGAAGACCGTCTAAGGGATTACGCGATGGCGATGCGGGACCACCTGCAAACCCATATATCAGCCAACCAGCTACCTGATTTCCTCTACACCTTACAAGTTGGCCGAGAGGCCATGGATCAGCGGCTGGCCATGGTGGTTCATTCCCAATCTGAGCTGGTGGCCAACCTTAGCCTTTTCATTGATGGCCAACCCCTGGGTAAAGACTGTTGTCGGGGACAAGTGGATCACGAACAGGAAATCTCGACCGGGGCAGCGACCACTATCAATCCCAGCAGTCTAGACCCGACCAGGCTGGCCCAGGCCTGGGTGCAGGGGCATCCGGTCAACTGGCATCAACGTTATCGGACCCGACCACCGCGCCGTCTGGCCGCCCCCACTTATCCGTTTGCCCGAGAACGGTATTGGATTGCACCGGGGGAACTGTCCGGTGATGGTGATCGGCCAATCCTGACCCATGCCGTTTCCAGGCCAACGCCCACAGAGTTCTCGACGCCGCCATTGCAAAAGCTTCAGAGAGCACTGATTCCAGCCCCTGATAACCAGATCACTTTTGTCAGCCCCGCTGCCAAACCCCAGGGACTCCTATTACGTAATTTAAGCGTTCCAGTGGCCCCGGATCTACAGGATATGGCCACATCGCCCTTGTCCAATAGCCCTGAGCCGCAACTCTCCGAAGGAACGCTAATCCGTAGCTTAAAGAGGAGTCTGGCCAAGGCTCTGTTTATTGATGAAGGGGCGATCGCAATCAATCAACCCTATATCGACATGGGCCTGGATTCCATCGTTGGCGTTGAATGGGTCCATGCCATCAACAAGGAGTTCGGACTGAGCCTATCGGCCACCCGAGTGTACGATTTTCCCACCATCCGTCAATTGGCCACATATTTACGGCAGGCCTTAGCCGACACAACCCAGGCAACAGAACCTACCACCCCCAGGGTCGCCAACTCCGATGGGGCAACCGCCAACTCCGATGGGGCAACCGCCAACTCCGATGGGGCAACCGCCAACTCCGATGGACCCGTATCCGAGGCACCCATATCCAATGGGTCAGCACCCACACCGACACCCACATCGACACCCACATCGACCGTGCAAGAGCCCGCCCATGGATTCACAACGACCCAATTAGAGACCTTCTTAGTCACCAGTTTAGCCAAGGCGCTGTTCATTGAACCCAAAGCCATCGGCACCAAGAAGCCTTTTGTCGATTTTGGCCTAGATTCCATTGTCGGTGTGGAATGGGTGCACGCTATCAATACGGAATTTGGCGTGAATTTATCGGCAACTCGGGTTTACGATTACCCGACTATCCAGGCGCTGGCGCAGCACCTCAAGAACATCCTGCCTGTCCCACCCACCGTGCCGCCACCGGCCCCCGCTTCCCTCTCTTCTCCGTCTCCCCCAGAACAACCATTAGAGACGTCCGTTGCTAGTCGCGATCGCCAGCCATCCTCCACCCCACCCCCCGAACCCATCGCCGTCGTCGGCATGTCAGGCCGATATCCGCAGGCTAAAGATCTGGAGCAGTTCTGGCAGAACCTGGCTGTCGGTCAGAATTCCATTCGTGAAATTCCTCGCGATCGCTGGAATGTGGATGCCTATTTTGATCCTAATCCTTCCACACCGGGCAAGATCTACTGCAAATGGTTGGGTGCCCTGGATGAGGTCGACTGTTTCGACCCATTGTTTTTCGGCATCTCCCCTGCCGAAGCCGAAGGCATGGACCCGCAGCATCGATTGTTTCTAGAAGAAGGCTACCGAGCCTTTGAGGATGCGGGCTACGGTCCCCGCCTGCTGAGCAATGTCAACTGTGGCGTCTACATGGGGGTGATGAGCTATGAGTACGCCTTTTTGCTCCAGCAGCGTCAGGCCGAGTTAACCAACACTGGCAATAGTTTTGCCATCGGCGCGGCCCGCATTCCCTATTTCCTCAATCTGAAGGGACCGGCAATCCCCGTTGATACCGCCTGTTCTTCCTCTTTGGTGGCCATTCATCTCGCCTGTCAGGCCCTCAGGCAGCGGGAGATTGACATGGCCCTGGCGGGAGGTGTCAGCCTGTATCTGATTCCAGAATCCTATGTGGGCATGTGCGCCGCTGGTATGGTGTCGCCTGACGGCCAATGCAAAGCCTTTGATGATGATGCCAATGGGTTTGTCCCTGGAGAAGGGGCTGGCAGTGTGGTTTTAAAACGTCTTGCCGATGCAGAAAGGGACGGTGATCATATTTATGGACTGATCATCGCTTCTGGCATCAACCAGGATGGCAAAACCAATGGCATCACCGCCCCCAGTGCCCAGCGCCAGATCGATCTATTGCAGAGCATCTACACTACCTATGGCATCGACCCCAGCACCATCAGTTATGTCGAAACCCATGGCACCGGCACCAGGCTGGGCGACCCAATCGAGCTAGAGGCCTTAACTACGGCCTTCCGTCAGTCAACCGATGGTCAGCAATTCTGCGCCCTGGGCTCGGTGAAGAGCAACATTGGTCACACCTCGGCGGCGGCTGGTGTGGCAGGCGTACAAAAGACACTGCTGGCCATGCAGCACCAACAACTGCCCGCCAGTTTGCACTTTAAAAAGCCAAATCGCCACTTCAAGTTTGCCGAGTCGCCGTTCTATGTAAATACCGAACTCAAGGCCTGGCCAACGGAGCCGTCTTCCCCTCGTCGGGCTGCCGTGAGCGCCTTCGGATTCAGTGGCACCAATGCCCATCTGGTGTTGGAAGACTATGTGGGACCACCCTCTGCGTCGCCAGCACCGAGTGGGCCATCCCCCGTGGTCATCGTGCTTTCCGCCAGACGAGTAGACCAATTACAAACAGTAGTCCGTCAGTTACATGATCATTTAATTGCCACCGAGACCCCAGATGCCATCGAGTTACCGTCATTGGCCTACACCCTCCAGGTAGGCAGGGCTGAACTGGAGGAACGGCTGGCTTTTATTGTGGATTCGATGGATGAACTGATTCAAGCGCTACAGGGATTTCTGGCGGATGCGCCCGGTCATGCCCGGTACTTTCGGGGGCAGGTCAACCCCCATGATGAAACGGTCCAGGCCCTCGTGGATGATGATGCCTTTATAGAAACTGTTGACCAGTGGATGCAACAGGGCAATCTCGATAGCGTTTTGCAATTGTGGGTAAAAGGCCTGGATGTGGATTGGCACTGTTTGTATGGCAGTGCCAGGCCAAGGCGCATCAGTTTGCCCACCTACCCGTTTGCCCGCCATCGCTGCTGGGTAGATGCAGTGGCAGAAAACCCAGGGGGCAGCAGTACCCTGCCTCAATCCTCAGCCACGCAACGTCCACTACTCTCCCCCCTGCAACTGCCAACGCTGACTCTAAAGGACCTTGATCCCCTCGGAGTTGCCAGGGACTTTGTGCCAGCTGCTTTAGAAGACTTGTTGGCCCAATTGCTATGGGGCATATTGCAAGCCATGGGGCTGTTTCAACGAGGCTCTTTTGACTTGTCTGCAGCCATGGCCGCTGGCAAGATTCGTCAGGGATACGAACGTTGGCTACAGGCAGCTCTCCAAGACTTTGTCCGGCGGGGGCAGCTGGATTATTCTGCTGGCAAGTTTGTCACCCCCGATGCTCATCCACCCAGCCTTACATCCCTCTGGACTCTGTGGGACTTGCAGCAGCAGATTGAAAGCCGTGATCCACTCAAGCAGGCCCAGTTTCCCTTGATTGAGGCTTGCCTGCGCTCCTTGCCAGAGATTCTACAAGGCGATCGCACCGCCGTGGAAGTGATGTTCCCAGATGCTTCACTAGAGCTGGTGGAACCGTTTTATCAAGGCAATCCGGTTTCAGACCTGTTCAACGAGATCCTCAGTCGCACACTGACGAGTTGCATCGAACAACGTATTGCCGCCGATCCTGAGGCCCGCATTCGCATCCTTGAGATCGGTGCCGGTACCGGTGGCATGACCGCTGCTGTATTGCCATGCCTCAAAGCCTTTGGTCAGCATGTGGTCGAATATTGTCACACGGATATTTCCAAATCGTTTCAGTTCCATGCCGAAGAGCAATTTGTTCCAGACTATCCCTTTGTTCGTGCTCAACTGTTCGATGTGGAACGACCGCCTACAGAACAGGGTGTGGCCCAGGGACAATACGACTTTGTTATTGCTAGCAATGTGTTGCATGCCACGCGCAACATCCGGCGTACCGTGGGTCATGCCCGTTCGGTGCTACGGTCCAATGGGCTCTTGTTAATTAACGAAATCAGCCGCAAGTCTTTGCTCGGGCATCTCACCTTTGGGCTGCTAGATGGCTGGTGGCTGAATGAAGACAACGAATTACGCATCCCTGGTTCACCGGCTCTATATCCCGAGACTTGGGAAAAGGTGCTAAGAGAGGAGGGCTTCGCATCGGTGGTGTTTCCCTGTGGGGAATCCCACGAATTGGGGCAACAGATTCTGGCGGCTTCCCTGGGCACACCCCAAAATATTTCTGGGAAAAAAGAGTTTCTGGCTTGTCAGGAAGACTGGGGTGCGGCCCCGCTTGAGAAAGAGTTTTTGACTTGCCAGGAAGACTGGTATGCGGCCCCGCTTGAGGTGGCTGATTGGACGCCAAGAATCGATGCGGTCAAAACGAACGAAGTGCTGGTTATCAGTGCAAAATTAGAAGATGCAGACGCCATCACGAAGGTTTGCGAGACCGTCGCCAGGCTGGCTGAATATCCAGCCAATACCTGGACGGTGAGGCATTTATCCCTTGACATCCATGGGTTGGATGAAACCCTGTTGGCTGCCATTGTTCGGGGGGATGTCACTCAACCCCTCACCATTTTTCTGTGTGTGCCACCGATAGTCGATGACGGCATCGATCAGCTTGCTCAGGTGTTTGCCACTGTTCAGTCTGTGATGCGGGTGATGCATGCCAGGTCGACACGTTTCTATTGTTGTTATACGGAACCGGCTGCTGCACACTGGTTGTACGGTGAGGCCCTGGCGGGATTATTTAAGTCCGCGATGGCAGAGTCGGTGAACCATCGCTATCGGGTGGTGTCCCATGACGCCGCATCCGCTATAGACGGACGCACAGCGTTGAGAATAGTCCAGGAATGGCTGTGCGATGAAACCCAAGAACTGCCAGTGGCGATGGTGCCAATGGTCCGTTACGAACAGGGACAACGTTACGAATTGCGGGCGGCTGAATCAATGCCGCCTGCGGATGAGCTTAATGTATTTCGTCAGGGGGCCACATACCTGATGGTGGGTGCCCTTGGCCCTGCTGGATTGCAGGTTTGCGAAGAATTGGGCCGTCGGTATCAAGCGCGGTTGGTGCTCTTTTCTCGGCGCGGGGAACATCAGGCGGAGGCCGCGTTGAATCGGATCAGGGCCGCTGGTGCCACGGTGTTCTATCGCTCCGTCGATATTGTGGACCAAACTGCCTTGGGGCAGGCGATGGCGTCCGTCAAGGCCGAGGGGGTGACACTCAACGGGGTGATCCATATGGCGCGACGGGTGGCCGATGCCCCGATTGTTCAGAAGAATTTCCATGATTTTGTCGAGGTGATGGCGGCCAAGGTCATGGGTGGGTTAAACCTTGATGCCGTGACCGCCGATGAACCGTTGGACTTTTTTCTGATGTATTCCTCAATGGCGGCATTTGGTATCCAGGGCTCGCCGGATTATGCCTTCTCCGCAGCGTATCAAAATACCCTGGCTCGGTTTCGCGACCAACAAGTCTCCCAGGGACGACGTTCAGGGCGGACCCGGTCCATCTGTTGGGGACAGTGGGATGTGGATGGTGTGGTCTCCTCAGAACAGTTGCCTAAACGACTGGAACGCCTGCGCGGCATGGGTATGGATGCCATTGATGCGGTCTCTGCCATGGCCCTGATGCAGGCCGCTGTTATGGGTGACACCAGTGTGGTGGGCTTTATGGCCGTTTTTGATCGCGAGCGGGTGCGGCACACGCTGGGACTGGGGGCGGATAGCCATGTCAGTGAAGATGAGATCGCAAACGGAATCAAAGCTTATGAGCACCAGCAATGGACGGATTTGGATCTGGCTCGATTCTTGGATTCAGTTCCCGACCAGGATCTGACTGACTCCATCCAAGCTGAAATCATTCGGGTGATCCGTGCTGCTGATTCGTTTTCACGACCTGCTGAACGGCCTGCTGGAAAGAAACGCAACAGCAACGGTGCTCGTATTGATACTGGGCAACAGCCCTCTAACAGCCCAATCCAAGTCGCAATTAGCCCTAAGCCAGCATCTAAAGACTCAAATCCATTACGAGCGGCCATTTTGGCCAGTATCAAGAAGACCCTGAAGATTCCGGAAAGTGAACTGGATTGGAACCATCCACTCCAGGATTACGGATTGGATTCGATTATTGCCATGCAACTGGCCACCACATTAGAAAAGCATTTAAATTGTCCAGTGCAACCCCGATGGCTGATTGAGTATCCGACGCTAAATTTACTGATGGAAAAACTAAATAAGGAAGTGAAAGACAATCCATCAAATTAATCCCGTGGCAGCTGCACAACCGGCTCCAAAAGAGAGGACGCGAATCGACTGGTTCGAAAGATGATGACAATCATGACAGAACCAAGCAGATACCAAGCATATGGGTGAATAGGGGGAATTGAATCGAGCCAATGGGTGAACCAGTTGCTCGTCAGGTGAAGATTTCCCACAATAGAGTAGTGGTATTGATAGAGATAGATTCCAAAGCAAAGGATCAGAACAAGCCACATGGCGAGGGTAATACTTTGCAATACCATGGCCGCCAAGCGAGATTCGAGCGAGACTTCTCCTTCAAACTCAAACGCTCGTCTGGTGAGTGCAGGTGTCAGTAGTTCATACAAGTCATTGATGCGTTGCATCATGTCCGGTGGCTGTTGTATTTGCTTACATTTCATCCGGCGAAATTTTCCTTCCAGATACATCTGTATTTCCGCTACAAAATCAAACCCTGGATTCAGAATGCTGATGTTTTGGTCTAATGTGTCAAAAGTACGTCTCATCCTCAGGTACTGCCAATTCACACCAATTTTGAACTCGGCCATGATTTGACCAAGTTCGGCTGAAGAGCTGCCAATGGACTTTTCGTAGTAAGGCAGATTCTTGATCATGCTGCGGGCTGCCTGTTTGTTGAGTACTCGGACAATTCGCCTTTTCACTTTCACGAGGTCTATCGGTGGCAGTTGGCCCATGGTGAGCAATAATAGCTCGGCTGCCTTGTCAAATGCCCCTTCGGCCATAGCTCGGAAATATTGATCGTACTGGGCAGCAAACTTCGGATCGAGTCTGCCAACACTGCCAAAATCAATCAACGCCAGCTTGCTGTTTCTCAGAAGAATAATATTGCCCGAATGTAAATCACCATGAAAAAGTAAATCTTCATACAGTTGTCTGAAAGCACTTTGTAAGAGTTCCTGGGCAACTTTACAGGGATCAATGTTATTTTCTGCAAGCCAGTGCTTGACTCTTTTAGGATCGTCCCTTAATACACTGTTGAAATCACTAACAAATACACCGTCAATGAATTCCATGACAAGAACACGGTCGGTGTTGAACTCCAGATAGACATCAGGCACATAGATTCCATGATCAGTAAGTGTTTGCTTGAGCCTGAGCATGTTGCTGGCCTCCAACCGATAGTCCAACTCCTCTTCCATGCTCGCCTGAATTTCCTGAAGCATTTCATCTAACCTTAAATACTGTAGGGCCTTGAATTGACCCAGAAGATTGAATGCCAGGTTCAACAAGTTAAAGTCATATCGAAAATATTCGGCTGCGTAGGGACGTTGAACTTTAATGACCACCCAGTTACCTGCCTGTTTGCGCCTCGCCTTGTGCACCTGAGAGAGAGAGGCGGCGGCAAACGGTTCCAGCTCGAAATCATCAAATACTTCATCGATAGAAGTTCCCAACTGCGCCTCAATGATCTCCATAGAAAGTTGGGGTGAAAATATCATGGCGCGATCCTGAAGTTTTGCAAGTTCCCTACAAAACTCTAGTGAAAACAAATCGGTTCGCATGGCGAATATCTGCCCCACTTTGATCCACATGCCACCTAAGAGTTCTAGAAACTCACGCACCTTGGCTGCTCTGCCCTCTTCAGAACCTTGCAGAACGATGTCACGCAAAAAATTGAGCACCAACAGCAACAGTCGACCTAAGATAAAGAAGATCCGCCAAAATTGCGGTTTACTGACCGGCACTTCTTGCAACGCCTTTTTTTCCGATGGTTGTAGTAATGGCGTTGTACATTGGCTTTTCTTTAGCATGGTGGCATTTTGGGGCTCGACGCAAGATAACATTTACCATTTGACGGAGCATCAGCGATGGTTGATCGGCTACAGCGATTCATTCCACTCTGAAATCTGTTGGTGCGATTCGGATGACCAAGCACATGCGGAGAGCGACTATTTCTTTTTAAGAAATAGTTTCTTTCTCTTGTCTAATTACATTGGATAAACCGTGATAAGAAAAATTTACACTCGATTGTGAAAGGCATTCTACTAGCTTCCCAGGAAATCGGTTGCAATCTCCCTGTATTATTTTGTATTATTTAGCACGTTCTGAATTTAGAATGTCTGATAGACGTAATAAATCAAATTTAGCGTCTCAAATCTCACGTCTCAAATACACCCATTGGTAGCTATGCTCAAATGTCGAGAGTCTGAGGGGTGAGGTCGTAACGTTTAAAGTTGTCATCGAAACGGTTCAGAAGTAGGATGGAAATTGTGGCCATGATCTTTTTGATCTAACCTTCAGATATCTTCATAGTTGTAGTTGGCTCATATTTCGAACAATTCACGCTGCTTGACTCACGCTCCTATTAGACAAGCGATCGCGAGTTGAGATTTGATACAGAACCTGCAGAATTGAAGGGTGATCGATGAGCACGGTTAATCAGCGATTAACAGATTTGTTCTCTAAGAACATTGTTGTGGAGCCATCCAGGTCTTCAACGTCAATGTTGTCCCAGGACGCTGGTGGTGGCTTAACCAACGTGACCTTCAGTTGCATATTTTTCTCTGATGTCCGTAAGGCCATTTCCAATCGCAGCAAGTATGCATTTGTGAGAGAGCTGGTTGAATTTGCCGACCATTCAGGATTTGAAGCCGTCTGTTTTCCTGAGAGGCATTTCCATGAGTTTGGCGCGATCTATGCCAATAATTCGGTTGTGGCGGCATACTTCGCCCCATTGACGAACCATGTGCGGTTGCGGGCGGCTGCGGTTTCTGTGACGTTGCATCACCCTGCTGAAATTGTTGAGAATTGGGCCATGGTCGATATCTTGTCGAATGGTCGAGTGGATTTGGGATTCGGTAGCGGCTGGAATAAACCCGATTTTGTCCTTTCCCCTGAAACCTACGAGAATCGTTTCAAACTGCGTGATCAGCGGATTCCCATCATTCAAAAACTCTGGCGTGGAGAAACGGTTGACTTTCCGGGACCCGGTGGAGAGATGTTCCCCATATCAGTGTATCCGCGCCCCATTCAGCCGGAACTAAATGTTTGGTATTCCACATTCTCTGAGCAGGGGTTTGAGCGTGCTGGTAGTATGGGCTACAACATTTTTACGATGCTGCTGCCCGACAATGTGAATGCGTTAGCCAAAAAGATTAGCCGCTATCGCCAGGCGCGTGCTGCTGCAGGTTTTGATCCAGAAACCGGAATTGTCTCATTGCTGATGCACACCTTTGTGCACCCGGACATGGACTGGGTGCAACAAGTCGTTTCCGGACCATTTAAGGAGTATATTGCTAGCAGTGTTTTGCCTCAGATGAAAGCGGTAGGCAAGCATTTTAACGATTCAGAAGTTGATCGGATTGTTGATTATTCTTATGCCCGGTATTTACAAACGGGCGGTATTTTTGGACCGTTGACAGATTGTCAGCGACAGATCGATCAGGTGATCGCTGCTGGGGTGAATGACATCGCATTGTTGCAGGACTTCGGTGTTGAATACAGTGCAGTGCAGCAATCACTCGAATATGTGAGGGAACTGGTTAACCGTAACCGAGAATCTAGACATCTAGCGGGCTAAGTCATGCAGGCTGAAACAGAAAGATTGGAATGGATCCGGACATGGATAAAGGCCAGGAAAGCGGCCACTCAGCCGCCAGCTTCTGTCACGGCTACTGATGACGCTGTTGTTGTAACGGGGGTCTCTGGCTATTTCCCTGGCTGTATGAATGTGGCTTCATTCTTCAATCATATTGATCATGATCAGCCTCTGATTACGGCTATTTCTGATCACCGCTTGGACCTGATGATTCATCAAGGGGGTGAGCAGCTAGGGTTTATGCGGCGGCAACAGGGTGGATTTATCCCAGATATTGTTTCTTTCGATGCTGAATTATTTGGGATCCTGCCCATTGAAGCTGACGAGATGGATCCTCGGCAACGGTTGTTGTTGATGTCCACGTGGCGTACCTTGGAAGATGCCAGTATAAACACTGAATCTCTCAAGAAAAGTGCTACAGGTGTGTTTGTTGGCTGTGAATCCAACGAATATGCGCAGTTAATGGCCCAGCATGGTTTTGTTCCGACCATGGGGTTGAGCCAGGCCGACAGCATGATGGCCAACCGGATCTCCTATCATTTTGATTTTGCCGGTCCCAGTGAGATGGTCAACGCCACCTGTGCTGGGTTCGCGGTGGCACTGCATCGGGCGTTTACCGCCGTTAGGCTAGGGCTGATTGAGCGGGCCATTGTGGGAGCAGCGAATCTCATTCTGTTGCCTGATCCATTTAGGATCTTATCCGAGGCCGGTCAGTTGACTGTTGGTTCATCGGTCAAGTCTTTTGGCCATGGTGCAGACGGGTTTCTCCGGGCCGAAGGTGTGGGGACAATCTTGATTGAACGATTGTCAGATGCTGAAGCGGCGGGTCGCTCTGTGTATGCGGTGATCAAAAACGCTTCGGTCAATTTCAACGGCCAGGGTGGTTTTTCCATGGCTGCTCCCAACATTGAAGCCCATACGGAGTTAATTAAGGCGTGTTACCGAGAGGCGGACATCGATCCGAGGAGAGTTGCCTATGTGGAGGCCCAAGGTATGGGGCTGCCAGTGGCAGATATTGCGGAATGGAACGCCATTAATCGGGCATTGACGCAGCTGTGTGATGAAAAAGGGCTGGCGTACGAACCTGGATTTTGCCGGGTGAGTACGCTCAAGCCTCTGGTGGGCCATATGCATGCCGCGTCCTCCCTGGGGGCGTTGTTAAAGATTATTCGGAGCTTTCAGACCAATAAGATTCATAAAATCCCAGGCTTCGAGCAAGCCAACGAGTTCTGCGACAAGGAGGCGATGCCATGTCGCTTTACTCGGGAAACCGAATTGTGGGAACAGTCCTCAGAGCCAAGGTTGGCAGCCTTACATTCCTACGGATCTGGTGGTAACAATGCCCATGTACTTTTAGAAGAGTATCAAGGTGCATGGCAAACAACGGCGGATCGTCAACAAAATTTCAAGGGCAGACCCTTTGAACTTAAACGTCATTGGTTCCCTGCGATCGCGAAGCCATTGTTGACAGACATCGCCCCAGGCGACCTGAAAGAAAAGATATTGGCCGTAATGCTGGAGGCTTTGGGGCAGAAGAATAAAGCCTCCACTATTGATTTACCGTTTGCCGAACTCGGTGTCGATTCACTCTCCATCGGTTCATTGGTCTCCAAATTGGAAACCACGTTTGATGTTTCCATTCGCAAATCCGATCTGTTCAGCTACTCAACACCCGATCGCTTAGCCACCCATGTCGCCACATTGAGGCGTTCGTCCAACGGCGGGGTGAGCGTAAAATCTCGCCCTGCTAAGACGTTGCCTGGCCTCAAGGATAAGGCCGCCACGGACGGGCAGGCCAATGATGATATCGCAGTTATTGGCATGCATTTGCGCGTTGCCGGGGCTGAGGATCATGCAGACTTCTGGCAGCTGCTGAAGGAGGGCCAATGCGCCATTACACAGTTGCCCGTGGCCCGAGCTAACGGTGCGACGGATGGCCCAGATATCCGGGGGGGGTTCTTGCCGTCCATCGATACCTTTGACCCGCTCTTTTTCAACATCGCTCCTCGGGAATGCGAGGCCATGGACCCGCGACACCGCCTGCTGTTGGAGGCGGCCTGGTCCGCCATTGAGGATGCTGGCTACAACCCGGAGGACTGGAAAGGCAAGAATCATGGCATTTTCATCGGTATTGAAGAATCGGATTATCCAGTGTCGACGGCATCCCAGATCACGGCCATCCATGGCGGTACGGCACCGGCACGCATTGGCTATTTCCTCGATACTAAGGGGCCATTATTGGCCATCAGCACTGCCTGTTCCTCTTCCCTGGTGGCTGTTCATTATGCCTGTAAAAGCATTCTCGATGGAGAGAGTGACTGTGCGTTGGTGGGAGGATGCAATATTATCTGCCAGCCGGAGCGCACCCATGCTGCCCTGTCCCAAATGGGCAACATGCTGTCACCGGATGGCACCTGCTACGCCTTTGACCACCGGGCCAATGGCATGGTGATCGGCGAGGGCCTCGGGTTGGTGGTGCTCAAGCGCCTATCTCAGGCCAGGCGGGATGGCGACTCTATTTATGCGGTGATTAAAGGCAGTGGCATTAATTATGATGGCCGTACCAATGGCTTGACCGCCCCCAGTGGCGAACGTCAGCGCGAACTGTATGAACGGGTACAGCGTCAGAGTGGTGTCCGCCCGGAGCAGATTGCCTACGTTGTTACCCATGGCACTGGCACAACTCTAGGGGATCCCATCGAATACCATGCTCTGTTGGATGCCTTTGGAGCCAATGGAGAGCACCCGCCTTACTGCGCCCTCACTTCTCCCAAGACGAATATTGGCCATACCCAGGCCGCCTCGGGCATTGTCAATTTGATCACGGCCACCCTCGCCTTGCATCATCGGGCGATTCCGCCGTCCTTGAATTTTGAAGCGGTCAATCCGGACATCGATCTTGACCATGGTCCGTTTTATGTAAACACGGCTTTGCAGGCTTGGGACGCTGAGCACCGTTTTGCCGCCGTTAGTTCCTTCGGCCATACCGGTACCAATGCCCATGTGGTGTTAGGCGACAGTGGTGAGCCGTTGGTTCAGCCCGCTGACGACGAGCAACAACCGTTGATGATCGTGTTGTCCGCCCAGGGGGAAGACCAGTTAAGGCAAGCGGCAGAAAGGTTGCTGCACTATCCGGTTGGACGCTTACAGGACCTGGCATACACACTGCAAGTGGGCCGCCAGGCGATGGCCGTGAGGCTGGGTTTTCTGGCGCGATCGCAAGCCGAACTAAGATCGCAACTAACCGCCTTTTTGAACGGCACTGTGGACGAAACGCAGGTCTTTTACGGCGAAGCATCAGAGTCAGACGCTGTGCTGGGTGCGTTAGTGGCTGATGAAGACATCGGCCAATGGGTGCGCCATTGTCTGGAAGCGGGCCAGTATTCGAAACTGTTAAAAATGTGGGTTGGCGGGGTGGCGGTTGATTGGCACAGACTTTACGGCCAGGAAAAACCCAGGCGTGTTCATTTGCCCACCTATCCGTTTGAGAAAGAGCATTTTTGGCTGGATGTAACCGCGCCAGACTCCACCCTGGCCGCTCTGCCTACTCCAGCGCCCGCCAAACCCAGTGCGTCAAATGTCGCCGAGGAGGCACCCCATGAAATCCTGCTCTTCGAGGAGACATGGCAGCCTGCAGCGCTGGTTCGGGAAACGGTTTCTAAACCCAAGAAACCCAAGACAGCAGTATGTGTGCTGGGCAATGCTCCCGAACAACGGGCGGTGGCGGATGTTTTGCAATCCTTAGCAACCGATAGCCATTGGCAGCTGATTCAGGATAATGGCGCAGGTGCCCTGGAAAAGGCATTCAAGCAAATCCGCGAGGAGTTTGGATCCCCCGATGCTCTGTTCGATCTGCGCACCATCGGTAACCCCGCCGGGCTTTATAATCCCGCCCACATCGTCCCGCTGATCCAGGCCCTGGCAAAAGCTGCGCTCAACCCCGCTCGCGTGCTAATTATGTGTCCGTTCCATAGCGACCTGCAGCGTTGCTATGCAGACGCTTGGGTGGGGTGCGAAAAGTCCCTGGGAATGATTTTGCCAAAAACCCTGGTCGTGGTTGTCGGCATGCGCATTGCCGAGCCATCCCTTGCGGTTGAGCAATGTGCCCAGGCGCTACATGATGAATGGCACGCCACCGTAGCTGAGAGTGTTCTATATGAAGGAGAGCAGCGCCTGGCGGCGCGCCTACAGCCTGTAAATTTGCCAGAGCACACGGTGCCTCCACAGGAGCCTACAGTGCCTCCACAGGAGGCTGCGCTGCCCTTGAAACCAGGGGGCACCTATCTAATTACCGGCGGCGGCGGCGGCTTAGGTTTGCAGTTGGCCACACATCTGGCCCACAAACACCAGGCAAATCTCGTGTTGACCGGGCGTTCGGAGCTGACACCGGAGAAGCGATCGCAACTGTATGCCTTGATCAAACAGGGCGGCGGCGTCATGTATTTGCAAGCAGACGTGAGCGATGCTAACGCCATGACGTTAGCCGTGGCCCAAGCTAAAGAACGCTTCGGCACCATTGATGGCGTCATCCATGCGGCAGGGGTGGAATCGACCCACACCATTCTGGACATGGAGATGACTGATTTTCAGCGCGTGACCGCACCAAAAATCAATGGCACCCGGGTGCTCGATCAGGTGCTCCAGCATGAGCCCCTGGATTTCATGGTGTATTTCAGCTCCAGTGCCGCCATCCTGGGGGACTTTGGTGCTGGCAACTATGCCATGGGCAATCGATTTCAGATGGCCTTTGCCCGGCATCGCCATCAGCTGGTGGCCCAGGGGCAGCGCCAGGGCAAGACCGTAGCGATCAACTGGCCGGTTTGGGCCCAAGGAGGCATGGGGGCAGGCAACCGTGAACAGATGGACTTTTATCTGAAAACTAGCGGTCAGCGGGCGCTCGAAACCCAAGAGGGGTTTGACCTATTTGAACAGTTGCTGGCCCAGCCTGGCCCGCAGCATCTAGTGCTGGTGGGCAAGCGTCACCGGGTATGGCGGTTTTTAAACCTAGCGGGGACGACACCTGATACAGCCTCGGAGCGTCCTGTAGAGCCCGCTCTTGGTCGGGGGCGTAAGCCTGAAATGAAGGGATTTAGCGTTGAGGACTGTGTGCTGTGGGATCTGCGCGAGTTGGTGGGAGCCCTCTTGAAAATCAAACGAGACCGCCTCAAGGCAACTGCAAATTTTGCAGATCTCGGGTTTGATTCCATCAGTCTGGCCGAATTCGCCGAGGCCCTGACCAGGCATTTTGACATCGAAATCACACCTGCGTTGTTTTTTGGGCATTCCACCCTAAACAAGCTCTGTCAGTATTTTATGGACGAACATCATCAGGCGGTTCATGGGTTTTATGCCCAGGCACCACAGACCGAGGTGAAACCCCAGACCCCTGTTCACCGCCTGACCCCAGACCGCCTGACCACAGCCGCCGTCCAGGCATCAGTGCCCCAGCCACCGGATCGATACCCTGGGGAACCGATTGCCATTATCGGCATGAGCGGTCGATTTCCCCAGGCCCGGAATATCGACACCCTGTGGGAAATCCTAGCCACCGGCAGGGATGCGATTGAGGAAGTGCCGACAGAGCGGTTTGACTGGCGTCAGTATTACGGTGACCCCCAGGCGGACAGCCGCAAGACCAATGGTAAATGGGGCGGCTTTATTCCTGGCGTTGCCGAATTTGATCCCTTGTTTTTTGAAATTTCGCCCCGCGAGGCGGCAGCCATGGACCCCCGCCAGCGTTTGCTACTGCAAGAGGCCTGGAATGCCCTGGAAGATGCTGGCTGTGGCCCACGACATCTGCAAAATCACAAGGTGGGGCTGTTTGTTGGGGCAGAGGAGGGTGACTATGTGTTTCTGGCTGGAGACGGGCAAATCACCGCCAACCATAACGGTATCCTGGCCTCGCGGTTAGCCTATTTTCTGGACCTACGGGGGCCAGCCATGGCCATCAACACCGCCTGTTCGTCAGGATTGGTTGCGGCCCATCAGGCCTGTGTGAGTCTGCGCGGTGGGGAGTGTGACATGGCGTTGGTGGCGGGGGTGAACCTTCTGCTTACCCCCGCCGGTTTGGTGGCCATGGGCCAGTCGGGCATGTTGTCAGACGATGGCAAGTGTTTTGTTTTCGACCGGCGGGCCAATGGCATGACCCCCGGCGAGGCGGTGGTGGCGATGGTGTTGAAACCGTTGGCCAAGGCTGAAGCTGACGGGGATCCGATCTATGGGACGATTCGGGCTAGCGGTGTAAATTATGACGGCAAAACCAATGGTATTACGGCCCCTAGCGGTGTGGCCCAGACCGAGCTGCTAAGGGACGTTTACTCAAAGGCCCACATCCGCCCTGGGGATGTGGACTACATCGTCACCCATGGCACTGGCACCAAGCTGGGTGATCCGGTGGAAATCAACGCGCTTTACGATGCGTTTAAGGGCACCAGCGAGAACCATGGTCATTGCGCCCTAACCTCAACGAAAAGTAATTTTGGCCATACCTTTGCTGCCTCCGGTTTGCTCAGTGCCGTCAGCCTGGTCAAGGCGTTTCAAAACGACCTGATTCCTGCCAGTCTGCATTGCCACACTGAAAATGACTATATCCATTGGGATCAAAGTCCTTTTTTCGTCAACAAGACTGCCCGACCCTGGCCGCGCCGTAACACTAGAGAACGCCTGGGCGGGGTGAGTGCTTTTGGCATGAGCGGCACCAATGCCCATATGGTTTTTGCAGAGTACTGTGAGACAACCTATTCCCCATCACAGGTATCCCCTTACCATTTATTAGTTTTATCGGCCAAAACATCCGTCGCACTCAAAGCCAGGGTGCGTAGCCTGATCCAGGTATTGCAGATGGAGGCGACTGCCGAGGCCGGTCTGGACAGGATCAGTTGCACCCTATGGGAGGGACGCCATCATTTTCGTTACCGATTGGCGGTGGTGGTGGCGGATTATGATGACGCCGTCGCTGCCTGGACCGCCGCCCTGAATGAGGAACCTCATCCCCAGGTGTTTCAGGGGTTGGTGCCGCCGGATTTCAAAGGGCAGACGGTGATCCGGAAGCATGCGGAAGACTTAATGGGCCAATGTCGCGATCGCACGATCGAAGACTATGGCGACGCCGTGCGGGCCTTGGCTGATTATTACTGTCAGGGATACCAGCTGGACGGTGCTCTTTTGTGGGGGATGCCCCTGCCGCCACGTCTGCATCTGCCCACCTATCCGTTTGAGCGCAATCACTACTGGGTCAGTGACGGTAGTACGTCCTCGGTCAGGCTAGCTGACAGGCCAGTGGTCAGGCCAGCAATCAGGCCAGCGGTTCATCAACTGCATCCCCTGGTGCATCGCAACACCTCTAATTTTTCCCAGCAACAGTTCAGGTCTATGTTCACGGGGCAGGAGCCATTTCTGGCCGACCATGTGGTCCATGGCCAAACGGTCTTGCCAGGGGTTGGCATTTTAGAAATGGCCCGTTCCGCGTTCGAGCAGTCAGTCGCTCACCGAGACCATCAATCTGGCTATCAATCCGGCTATCAACTGCAAAACGTTGTATGGCTAAGGCCTTTGGTGGTACCGACAGGGGGGCTGGAGGTGGAGCTGGGTCTTACAGAACAAGATGACGGCATTAACTTTGAGTGCCGCACCGACGGGGCGATGCCCGTGATTCACGCCACGGGACGGGTATCTATGCTAGCCACATTGCCGCCGTCGCCCTTGGACATTCCAGCCATCAAACAACGCATGCAGGGGGGACAACTCTCAGCCCAGCAGTGTTACCAAACGTTTGCCTCCAGTGGTTTGAACTATGGTCCCTTCTACCAGGGCTTGCAGGAACTGCTGATCGGTGATGAAGAAACCTTTGGGCGCATTGACCTGCCCGAGGTGGCGACCGTCGGAGCTGATGCCTTTGTGCTGCATCCAAGTTTAATGGATACCGCCTTCCAGTCCATGCTCGGCTTGCAGTCTTTTGTCCATGGGCAAGGGAGCCATGGCTCGTCGCCGCCGTTGGTACCCTTTGCCATAGAGCGCCTCAGCGTTTTTGCGGTCTGTCCCTTCCCGTCCTGGGTTTGGACACGTCGCTCTCCGGAGAACATGACCAACAGTGGCGTGATCAAACTGGATATTGATGTGTGCGATGGGGATGGCCATGTGGCGGTACGTATTGAGGGGTTCTCTGTCCGGGCATTTGCCAGGGCAGTTGGCGATCGTTACGTGCGCAGATTAACGGGGAAAGAGTTTTTCCTGAAAGATCATGGTGGACTGTTGCCTGGGGTGGTTTCCTTAGAATGGGCCCAGGTGGCTGGCACGTCGGTGGGTCCAGTGACCGGATTAAAGCAGATAGTCTGGAGCGATCTAATTCGTCTGGACGGCAGCCCTCGTGATGTTTATACCTCGCTAGAACACCAGGATGGCACTGTTCTTTATCGGGTGAGCGCCGACGATCGGGTGCATGCCCAGGGCAAGATCGCCACCGAAGAATTTGCTGGCCCCATTCCCCACATTGCCCTTGATGAAATTCGGGAACGGTGCGGTGAGAGGCTTGTGCCATCAGAGTGCGATCGCAGGCTAGCCACAGACCTGGGTCCGAGTTTTCGCAGCCTGGTAGATTTCCGCCACAATCAGGTAGAAGCGCTGGCAACCCTGGAACTGCCAGCCTGCGTGCGGGATGATTTTCAGGACTACCGTCTTCATCCCAGCATGATGAATGGGGCGGTACAAGCGGCCAATCTGTTGTCCCTGATTCGTCGTCCGGGTGGGCCGCCAGTGCCCTTCAGTGTGGATGCCTTATGGATCCATGGGGACCTGCCTGAGCAGGCATTCGCCCATGTGACCCAGGTTGTGGAAGATGATGCTAATGGGCACAGCGATCGGGCCATGAAGTATGACATTGCGATCGCCGATGGCCAGGGCCAGGTGGTGGTTTCGATGCAGGGGTACTGTGCCATCCCAGCGACTCAGCCAAGTAACGCAGCCCCAATAGATATTCCAGCAGATATCCCAGCAGACATTCTTTATGGGGTACTGGACTGGAGGCCCCAGGCGATGGCCGCCAGCGACGGCCCTGAGCCTCAGCGGCCATCGGCGGCCCCAGTGTTTCTGCTCAATGGGGATACCGCCCATTGGCAATCTTCTCTACAGGCCCAATGGCCTGGGGCGCGTTTCATCCAGCTCTCATCCATTAGCGACCCGGCAGAGGCAGCACAATCCAGTGTTCTGGAGGTCCTGCAGCTGATCCAGGCCGCCCTCGGACAGGCCTCGGACAGGATTCAGCCGGTTATGTTGGCGGTGCCAGACGGTGCTTTCTCCCCCATGCACGCTGCCCTAGCTGGGCTATTTAGGACAGTGCGGCTGGAACAGGGGGACGTGGATGTCCGGATTTGCCACTTGCCCGCTGCTGTGCAATGCCCATTGGATGACCGCTGGATAAGGATCTTGGCCACCGAACTCAGTCATCCGTTTGGCGATGTTGAGACATTCTATGACGCTGAAGCAACTCGGTTTGTGGCCTCGCTGGCCGAAATTGTGCCTGCCACATTGGCACCAGCGTATGAAATTTCGCCCGGTGATGTGATTTGGATTACCGGGGGTCTTGGCGGTGTCGGCCTGCAACTGGCCCGACATCTGGCGGTGACTCGTCAGGCCCGTGTCGTCTTGAGCGGGCGGTCGCCCTTGTCTCAGCATAAGCGCCAGGTCTTGGATTCCCTAACCCAGGCAGGGGCTACTGTGCGCTATCTGCAATGCAATGTGGCGGATCGTGCCGACGTCGAAAAAAGCCTGGCTTCGATCCTGGAAACTGAGTCAGTCTTAAATGGCATTGTCCATTGTGCAGGGGTAATTGAGGACGCCCATTTACTGAAGAAATCCACCCAGGAAGCAGTGCGGGTAATGCAGCCCAAGATTGCTGGCACCCTGGCCTTGGATGAAGTCACCCGGGATATCCCCTTAGATTTCATGGTGCTGTTCTCGTCACTCACCGGCACCTTTGGCAACCCAGGGCAGGCCGATTATGCTGCGGCCAATGGGTTCATGGACCTGTTTGCCAGGGAACGTAATCTTCGGGTCCGGGCAGGGCACCGTTGCGGTCGCACCGTTTCCATTGGCTGGCCCCTCTGGCGTGACGGCGGTATGCAGCTCGATGCAGAACATACCACCCTGCTTCACCAAAACTCTGGCCTCACCCCCATGGATACGGCCAGGGGAATAACAGTATTTGAGCGTTGTTTGCAAAGCGATCGCGACCATCTGCTGGTGCTCCATGGTGAGGGTTCAGCCATCCGAGCAAAGTTGTTTGCAGAAACAGAGCCTACAGCTAGGGCCGCAGTTGCTACAGGCACTGTTTCCGTTGAACAAATGCTCCAGGCCCTAACTGCCATGGTGGCGGATCAGCAAAAGGTGCCCTTAGACAGAATTGAACCGGATGTGGAACTTCCCCAATATGGTTTCGATTCCCTGGCCTTCACTGAGTTTGCAAATCGGCTCAATCGCCGCTTTCAGCTCGACCTGATGCCCACATTATTTTTCGAAAAATCTTCCCTGAGATCCCTGGCCAAACACCTGCTGGAACGTTATCCGGAGACCCTAGCGGCGCAGCTGGTCCCACCACCAGTACCAGATATGCCAGCCAAGGTTTCGGCAAAGCCGCCTGAATCCACCAGTCGTTTTCGCAGTGCGCCAAAGGAGACCGTCGCTGCCCCCATTAATAGGGCAAATGGGAGAACCAATGGGGATATGGCAGACCCTCCTACGGCTCCCCCCAACCCTGGGGTTGATAGTTCGCAGGCGATCACCACCATGAATAGTCAACCGTCCCCTGAGCAACCGTCGCCCATTGCCATCATTGGCATCAGTGGCCGTTTCCCTGGTGCCGCCGACGTGGACGAGTTGTGGCGTCATCTAGAGGCCAAGCACGACCTGATTTCAGACGTGCCAGTGGAGCGCTGGGACTGGCAGAAATACTACGGCGATCCATTGGAACAGCGAGGCAAAACCAAAGTCAAATGCGCCGGTTTTATGGAGGATGTGGACCAATTTGATCCGGCCTTTTTTGGTATTTCCCCCAGGGAGGCGATCGGCATGGACCCGCAGCTGCGCCTGCTGATGGAAACCGTTTGGTCCGCTGTCGAAAATGCTGGCTATCGGGCCAGTGAGTTTTCCGGTCGTCCGGTCGGTGTTTTTATGGGGGTATCCACCTCTGACTATAAGGACGCCTGGCTCCAACATGCGGCCTCTGATCAGGAACTGGACGGCCCTTTACTCGTTTCCCATTTTGTAGTTGCTAATCGCATCTCCTATGCGTTGGATTTACACGGTCCCAGTGAGCCCATCGATACCGCCTGTTCGTCCTCTTTAATTGCTATTCATCGCGCCATTGGGGCCATGCGGATGGGCCATTGTGAGTCCGCCTTAGTGGGCGGCGTCAATCTGATCTTGACCCCAAATATCACCATCGCCGCCAGTCGCGCTGGTGTGCTTAGTGAGGACGGTCGCTGCAAGACCTTTGATAAAAGCGCCGATGGCTATGGACGGGGTGAAGGGGTGGCCGCGCTATGGCTAAAGCCCCTCGATCAGGCCTTGGCAGACGGTGACCATATTTATTGTTTAATTCGCAGCAGTGCCGAAAACCATGGCGGCAAAGCTGCCTCTCCCACAGCCCCCAATCCAGTGGCTCAACAGGCGTTGCTCGTCGATGCCTACACCCGGGCGGGGATTGATCCAAGCACCGTGGGATACATTGAAGCCCATGGCACCGGGACGGCCATGGGCGATGCCGTTGAGATCGACGGATTAAAAGCGGCCTTTGCCGAGTTGTATCAACGACAGGGCATTAACGTCGGTGAACCCCATTGCGGATTAGGGTCGGTCAAGGCCAATATTGGCCATTTAGAGGCGGCGGCGGGGATGGCCGGGGTGATTAAGGTGATCCAAATGCTGCGACATCAAAAGATCCCGGGTAACCCCCACTTGAAAGAGCCCAATCCCTATCTGGGACTTCAGAAAACGCCCTTTTATCTGGCTGATGAAACCCAGAATTGGCCAGCACCGCGCGATGCCCATGGGCAGGAACTGCCCCGTCGGGCGGGTGTGAGCAGCTTCGGCATTGGGGGGGCCAATGCCCACGTAGTCTTAGAAGCCTATGGCCATGGGCAACCAGCGACCGCTGGCCCGGAACCACCTGCGGATCATCCCCAGGTGATGGTTTTATCCGCCAGGAATATGAGCTGTCTTAAGGGATACGCCGAGAAACTGCTGGCCTTTTTGACGCAGACCGCTGGCAGTAAGTCTTCCAGACTGAGAAATGTTGCCTGGACGTTACAAACTGGGCGGGAGGCGATGGCAGAGCGGTTGGGTTTCGTGGCCGCTGACCTGAACGAGACCGTTGAGACGCTCACATCATTTTTGGCAGGTGAAAAGGCAGAGACCTATTACCATAGTCGGGTTCATCGGGGGGGCGCAAACCGGCAGCCTGGTCCCGAGGACACCCCTGAAAGCTGGCTGGCTGCCTGGATGGAGGGGGCCGACCCCGACTGGTCACAACTCCACGGAGACATTACGCCGGAACGCATCAGCTTACCCACCTATCCATTCGATCGGAAACGATTCTGGTTCGCTAAGAAAAATGAGGGCGGAAATAAATCAGCAGCTGACAACGGTGTGCAGCCACTAACGCAGCTGCAGGACATTACCCTCTCCCCACCATCATCTGAAACGGTCTTTAGTCAGAATCTGCCATCGATCGTCAAAACTGAGCTATCTGAAGTGGCCCAACCCAGTGTGAACCCTCAGCTCAAATTAGCCTCGCCGTCAGGCTCAATCGAGTCAATTGTTGATGTGCTGGTGGATATGTTAGCCGAGATTCTCTACATGGGTGTGAGCGATGTTTCGACCGATGAGTCGTTTACAAATATGGGCCTGGATTCGGTGATCGGTGTCGAGTGGATTCAGGCCGTCAATCGACGTTTTGACGTTAAGATTCCGGCTACTAAAGTCTACGACTATCCCAATATTCTTGCTTTCGCTAACTTTCTTGCCGACACCCTGGAGCAGCAGTCCCCTCCGCAAAATCAAGAAAAGGAGTCTGCACCTGCAAAATCAACTTCTTTGGACGACGTTCTCCAGCACGTTCAGCGTGGTGAATTGGAGGTCTCAGAAGCTGAACGCCTGATTGAAAAACTTGACCTGGCCGCATTAGAACTTGTTAAACCATGAGCTTGAAACACATCCTACAGTCCCTGCAAGATGGTGATCTCAGCCTGGAAGAGGCTCGACGTGACATACGCGCCAACAGCAACACTGAGGAATCGAATGGCCACCTAAAGGGTAATCAATCAGAGGCATTGGGTTCCCCGGATGTGTTACGGGAAAGCCTGCGAGAAAGTCTCGCTGCTGCCCTCTACATGGACAAGGAGGATGTGGACCTTGATGAGCCCTTTAGTGACATGGGGCTTGACTCAATTGTCAATGTGGAATGGATTCAAACGGTCAACCAACAATATGGGCTCAAGATTCCAGCAACTCGGACCTACGATTACCCAACCATTGTTCAATTCGCAGATTACCTGGGCACGGAACTTCAAGGAAAGCTCCCGACCCAGTTGCACACTTTCACCTCTGCGATCGCATCATCAGCTGATACTGTTGTTACTTCGCAGGCAATACAACCAGCGCAACACCCCGATGGGCAGACTCAACAGCCCCTCACTCAGACCGAAAGCCACCCTCCTGCAGCTGAAGGTATTGCCATTGTTGGGATGTCCGGAAGGTATCCAGGTGCCGCCGATCTTCAACAGTTTTGGGACAATCTGAAACAGGGGCGAAACTCTGTGGCAGAGATCCCGAAGGATCGCTGGGACGTAAACGAGTATTACGATCCCGATCCTGCCAAACCTGGCAAGATTTATTGTAAATGGCTGGGTGTTTTAGCGGATATTGATTGCTTTGACACGTCGTTTTTCATGATTCCGCCCGCCGAGGCAGAACTGATGGACCCACAGCATCGGATCTTTCTTGAGGAGGCCTACAGGGCGTTCGAAGATGCTGGCTACAGTCCTCAGGCGCTGGATGGCAAAAAGTGCGGTGTCTATATGGGAATCATGAACAGCGAGTACGTCCACTTGCTGTCTCAGCAACAGGTTGGAGGGCTGAATACGGGCAACAGTTATTCCATTGCCGCTGCCCGGATACCGTATCATTTGAATCTAAAAGGACCGGCGATCCCTATTGACACCGCCTGTTCGTCATCTCTGGTGGCCGTCCATTTGGCTTGTCAGGCGTTGCGTAGCGGTGAGATTGACATGGCCCTGGTCGGTGGTGTCACCCTTTATCTGACTCCAGCGTCTTACGTTGGCATGTGCGCGGCGGGAATGCTGTCTCCGGATGGTCAGTGCAAGTCATTTGATACTTCGGCCAACGGTTTTGTTCCCGGTGAAGGGGCGGGGCTTGTGGTATTAAAGCGGCTTGAAGACGCAGAGCGCGATGGCGATGGTATCCATGGCGTGATCATTGGTTCAGGTATTAATCAGGATGGCCGCACCAACGGCATTACTGCCCCCAGTGTTCAGAGCCAGATCGAACTGGAACGCACTGTTTATGATCGGTTTCAAATCGATCCAGCCACAATTAGCTATGTAGAGACCCATGGCACCGGTACCCAATTGGGGGATCCGATCGAATTCGAAGCCCTAACCAAAGTGTTTCATGAAAAGACTGATCAACAACATTATTGCGCTCTAGGATCGGTCAAAAGCAACATAGGTCATACCTCGGCGGCGGCGGGCATGGCCGGTATTCACAAGGTGTTATTGTCGCTGAAACACCAGCAACTGGTGCCTAGTTTGCACTTCAAGCATGCCAATGCGCACTGTGATTTTGAGAATTCTCCCTTCTATGTAAACACAGAGTTGAAAGATTGGAGCGCGCTTGCAGATCATCCCAGACGGGGTGCGGTGAGTTCATTCGGCTTCAGCGGCACCAACGCCCACGTTGTGATCGAAGAATATGTTCAGGCTAATCCCTCTCCTAAATCATCAGATATTAGCTTGCCAACTCCCGTGGTCCTGTCGGCGAGGGATGAAGATCGTCTGCGTGATGTGGTGGAAAATCTCCGTGCTTTTTTGACGTCGGGCTCGCAAACGCTACCTTCTTTAAAAGATTTTGCCCATACCCTGCAAGTTGGGCGTGAAGCCATGCAAGAGCGTTTGGCATGGGTGGTGTCATCCCTTGACGAGTTGATTGAGAAGCTGACCCAGTTTCTTGAAAATGAGGCTGCAGGGTCGAGGACATTTCGCGGTCGAGTTCAGCGCCAGCGTGGTCGACTGGCATTGTTTCAACCTGACCAGGAGACGCTCCAGCGCATTGAGGCCCAATCAAACGTTGGTGATTATTCGTTGTTGCTGGAACTTTGGGTGACGGGGCTCGTATTTGATTGGGACCTCATTTGGCCGCAACCCAAACAGTGTCGACATGTCAGTTTACCGACCTATCCATTTGCCAAGGAAAGGTATTGGGTGCCAGCATCTCCAGAGCCAACTGCAAGCGTTCATGCTGGGAGCCGTCCATTGATAGGTGATGGGACACCCCCGCCTGCAACGATTTTGGCTAAGCCACCTCGCCTGGTGGCCTTGGGCGATCCAACCATCATGCCTAGTGCGTTTCCTGTCCCGGCTGTGGCCAAGGTACCAAGGCTGTTGCATCCACCCATGAACTGGTGGATGCAGCAGCAGTCGTTCAAGCAGCCGTCGCTATTCAGTGTGAATACAGAGGAGCACGGAGCCGGTGTGGTGTCGGTTCTAATCGATAGCCACGACGGTTGTAATCAATTGACCCAGGCATTGCTCGATGAATTGGCACAAGCATTAGCGATCGCATGTGACCGGGCAGATGTAAATGTGGTATTGCTGCGGGGCAATGACGATGGCTTCTTGACCAGTGCCCCCTCGGCGGCAGTTTCGCCCTTTGACCAACAACTTGGCCGGTTGACGCTCGATCAGCAGGTACCGATCATCGCGGTCATGAAGGGCTCAGCCTCTGGGGCAGGATTAATGGTAGGAGCACTTTGCGACTTGATGATCTGCGGTGAAGAGAGCGGATTGCAATTGTTTGAGCCCGGTACCGAAGCATCCGTCTCCCAAGCAGCTATGGATTTTCTAACAGATCGCTTCGGCCCTGCGATCGCTAAGGTCCTGATTCAACCCAGCAATCGTTCCACAGGTGGCGAACTGTACGACCTTGGTATTGGTTGCCTGGTATTGCCTCGTCATGACATTGATGAGTTTGCATTGGATCTTGCCCATCGAATGGCAGGTGCCCCGCGCCAATCTCTAACCTTGTTGAAGCGGCATCTCTCCCGCCCCATTGCATCTACATTTGATCGAACAGTCACTGCCATAACGAGGGTAGAAGATGCTGATTTACCCTTAGACTCTGAAGCGTCCGAAGCACTGTTGCAGTCGGCATTCAAGGCAACCGCAACACCCGAGATGGCAGCCCCTGAAATCGTGAATCTTCAGTCCAAGGTTGTCAAGTTAGAGATTTTTTCCGATGGCGTGGCTGTCCTGACGATGGATGACAGAGACAGCAAGAATACATTTACCGAAGCGCTTGCCCAAGGTCTTACTGAGGCCTTTGCATGGGTTGAAAAGACTTTCTCAATCAAGGTGGTTGTGCTGACCGGGTATGGCCATTACTTTGCTTGTGGTGGCACGCGTGAGGCACTGCTGGCGATTCAGGCAGGACGGGCGCGTTTCACTGACTCACGGGTTACCAGCCTACCGCTGGAATGCAACATTCCGGTGATTGCCGCGATGCAAGGCCATGGTATCGGTGCTGGATGGGCGCTGGGGATGTTCTGCGATGGGGCCGTGTTTAGCGCTGAGAGTGTTTATCACAGTCCCTACATGCAATATGGATTTACGCCCGGTGCCGGTTCAACCCTGATTATCCCGCATCAGTTCGGGCATGATCTCGGGGGGGAAATACTGTTTGGTGCTAGGGAATTTAAAGGCCATGAGTTGAAGCGTCGCGGTATTACCATGCCTGTGCTTCCACGTTCAGACGTGTTGGCGGGTGCTATGGCGGCGGCGCATCATCTAGCGTCTGCTTCCCGCCAAACATTGATGGACTGGAAGCAGACGCGCGTTCGTGTATTGAGGCAACGCCTGGAATCGATCTACGCCGCAGAACTTGCCATGCATGAGCAAGCCTTTGTGGGGAGCCAGGAGGTGCGTGCAAGAATTGAGACCTTGTATGGTGGTCCATCCACCCCCATGGCAACCCAAATGGAGCAGACTGAGGCACAGTCCGACTACCAGGCTGCCGAAACCTCTGCAATGGGTGACGAGGTCTTACGCAGCGAAATCTTACGCACCATTGTTCATACCCTACGCGAAACCCTGGCCGCCGAATTGCACATGGCATTAGGCAAGATAAAAAATGACGTAGCGTTCATTGAAATGGGGCTTGACTCTATCAACAGTGTGACCTGGATGCGCGAAGTCAATCAGCGTTATGGACTGTCCATCCCCGCCACGGAGATTTACAACCACCCCACAATCAATGAACTGGCAAGATATGTGCGGCATGAGGGTAACAAGCTCGGGCTCTTCTTGCCGGATAACAGATTACCGGATAACAGATTGCCGGATAACAGATTGCCGGATAACAGGCATCTGCCCCAGCCCCAGCCCTCTGCGGTTAGCACCGCCACTGTTGAAACTCCTCGGGTATCTGCGGATACCGAACAAATGGGTGGGTTCGAAACAACGGCGCGATCTCAAACAGTGTCCCGAGACCGTGAGCTAACGCGTCACGACATCGCGGTGATTGGCATGGCCGGTCAGTTTCCAATGGCCCGCGACATCACTACATTTTGGAATAACTTGCTCGAAGGTAAAGACTGTATCTCGGAGGTGCCGCCGACTCGTTGGCCGCTTGAGTCGTATTACGACCTCAACCCAGAGGTACCCGGAAAAACCTATTCCAAATGGATGGGCATGTTGGAAGATGTGGACAAGTTTGATCCACTCTTCTTTAACATTTCTCCCATGGAAGCGGAGGCAATGGATCCACAGCAACGTCTCTTCCTGCAAAGCTGTTGGAGTTGCATCGAAGATGCCGGTTACGATCCGTTAAAGTTGGCGGGCAGCAAGTGTGGAGTCTTTGCGGGGTGTGGACCTGGCGACTATGGTCTGGGTTTCGAGGGCGCAGAAAGGGACGCGTCTACTCTGATGGGTGGATCCATGTCGATTCTGGCGGCCCGCATTTCCTATGTGTTGAATTTGCAGGGGCCTTGCGTGGCCATGGATACCGCCTGTTCGTCATCGCTGGTTGCCATTGCCTCAGCCTGCGATAGTCTGACCCTTGGCAACAGCGATCTTGCCTTTGCGGGCGGTGTTTCCATCATGGCTGGACCTATGATGCACATTATGACCAGCAAGGCTGGCATGCTCTCGCCGGACGGACGCTGTTTCACCTTTGATCAGCGGGCCAACGGCTTTGTGCCGGGTGAAGGAGTCGGCGTTATTCTGTTGAAACGTCTGGAGGATGCCGAAAGGGATGGGGACCGCATCGACGGCGTGATCCGGGGTTGGGGTGTGAACCAGGACGGAAAAACTAATGGAATCACTGCGCCCAATGGCGATGCCCAAACCAGGTTGGAAAAATACGTTTACGATCGCTTTGGACTCAATCCCGACAGTATTCAAATGGTCGAAGCCCATGGTACTGGGACGAAACTGGGCGACCCGATTGAAGTGGCAGGTTTGAAAAAGTCTTTCCAAGACTACACGAGTCGCAAGCGTTATTGTGCTCTCGGCTCGGTTAAAAGCAACGTTGGTCATCTACTTGCAGCAGCGGGTATTGCTGGTGCGATCAAATCGATACTGGCTTTGAAATACCGAAAACTCCCTCCGACCATACATTTCGAAGCACTTAATGAGCACATCGATCTGGAAAATTCTCCGTTTTACGTGAATACCTCCTGTCGGAATTGGGAGATTAAGGACGGTGAAGTGCGTCGCGCTGCGGTGAGCGGGTTTGGATTCAGCGGCACGAATGCTCATGTGGTGTTCGAAGAGTATGTGCCGTCTTTCCAAAAGGACACGACCAACGCACCCCTGGTACCTGCTGTCATTCTGCTATCAGCCAAGAATCGCGATCGGCTCAGGGCCATTTGCGAGAATTTACTTCACTACATAGACAGCCAATTCAAGGCGTCCGGGTGCAGTTTGCACGACCTGGCGTATACGCTCCAAATCGGTCGTGCCGCGATGACTGAACGTTTAGCCTTCGTTGCCAAATCAGAGGCGGCGCTGAGGACCATGCTTCAACGTTACCTTTCCGGAGACGATGTGGTTGGGCTTTTCCGAGGGCATCTGCAACGTGATCAGGATGCGTTGTCCCGGCTTGCTGCCGACGGTGCCATGCAAGAATTGGTCGCAAAATGGATGGCACAGGAGGATTATGCCAAACTGATGGAACTCTGGGTCGATGGCCTTGACATCGATTGGCAATGCCTACACACAGGGAAACAGCGACGCCGTGTTTCCCTGCCGACGTATCCCTTTGCACGGGAGCATTATTGGCGGCAGCCTACTGTTGCCATGCCAGGGGATGAAACCGTTAGCACCTCAAGGGTGCTCCCTATACTTGCAAGCTCAGGGCTGACTCCTTCTCTGGCCTCTTCGACGTTGTTGTGTCGACCAGTGTGGAAAGCGGCGGCGGTTTCTGTCGATGAGCATACTACTGAAAACACTACTGAAAACTTTATCCGCCATGTGATTCTGCTGTGTGGCAGTTTTGAGTCCCAGGCGGCGGCTATTGAGTCTGGTTTACCGGGGGCGCGTTGCACTGTTTTACACTGTGATGCGACTGACATTGCGGTCCGCTTTGGGGATGTCAGTTGCCAGGTGTTTGAAACCATCAAGTCCCTACTGCTTGAAAAAGCTGAGGGTAAAACCTTGGTCCAGGTGCTGATTGACAGCCAGGGTGAGGGGCAGATTTTGGCCGGTCTTGCAGGACTGCTGCAAACGGCGACCCTTGAAAATCCTGCCATGTTTGGTCAGGTGATCGAATTACAGCCAGATGGCGATCCGGTGACCACCTTGTTGGAAAATCATGCGCAAGCAGAGGATGTACGGATCCGCTATGTCGATGGCAACCGCATGGTGCTCACCTTCGAAGAGCTGACTGATGTGTCTGAGGAGCCATCACGATGTTGGCAGGATGAGGGCGTTTACCTAATTACTGGCGGTGCTGGAGAACTGGCAGCGTTGTTTGCTGAGGAAATTGTTTCCAGGGTTGCGACTCCCAATATCATTCTGGTCGGTCGGTCGGTGCTCAATGATCCAATGCAAGCTCGGTTGGACCGGCTGGCAACTGCAGGTGCCCGTGTGGACTATCGGCAGGTCGATGTGGCAGACGAGACTGCCGTAACAGACTTAATGAAAAGCATTCGACGTGATTTTGGACGGTTGGATGGCGTGTTGCATGCCGCTGGCATGATTCGTGACAACTTTTTAACGAAAAAAACAACTGCCGAATTCAAAACTGTTTTGGCAGCCAAAGTGGAGGGGACCGTGCTGTTGGAGCGTGCTTCCCGAGAGTTAGCTCCCAAGCTGATTGTTCTTTTCTCGTCTTGCTCTGGGGTAACCGGTAACCTGGGTCAGGCAGACTATGCTGCTGCTAATGCCTTTATGGATGCGTTTGCCCATGGGCATGGGCTCCAGCATGGAGCGAATGCTCGCCCGACCCGGATCGTTTCTGTCAATTGGCCCCTCTGGAATTCCGGGGGGATGAGGGTGGATGATGCCACTTTGGCAGCCATGCATGAAAGGACGGGATCTATCCCTTTGGAGAGCGACGCGGGTCTGAAAGCCTTTTATCAAATAATTGCCAGTGGACTTACCCAGGTCATGATTCTGTCCGGAGAAACAAAGCGTCTCCGTCAGGTCATCTTGTCAGGGAATTCAAAACAGTCCGCCAATGATGTCCTGGAATCAGCGGCGGCTGTGGACGAACAGGAACTTTGCGATCGCACATTAGATCAGGTGAAATCTCTGCTGGGTGAAACCATCAATCTTGCTAAAGACCGGATTGATGAGTATGAACCGCTTGAAAGTTACGGCATCGATTCAATTCTGGTGACCCAACTCAACCTGAAACTGGGGCGTGTTTTCCCAGAGGTTTCCCAGACCTTACTCTTTGAGATCCGTAATCTGCGGGATCTTACCGATCATTTAGTCGATACGTTTCGCCTGGACTGTATCCGCTGGACAGGTTTGGACACGGTAATGGCACCTGTGACTCGACCAACCACAACCCGTAATGCCAAGGACGTCGGACCTTCGGCTGAGGATGTGAACCGAGTCGGCAACAACGCAGATTCCTCACTTGTAGGCAATGGCCCCCGTCAGTCGATTCAGGAGCCGATCGCCATCATTGGCATCAGCGGTCGTTATCCCCAAGCTGATTCCCTTGACACTTATTGGGAGAACTTGAAAACCGGCAAAGACTGTATCACTGAAATTCCCGAGGAACGCTGGTCCCTGGACGGGTTTTACCATCCGGATCCACAGCAGGCGGTGGCCCAGGGCCTGAGCTACAGCAAATGGGGGGGATTTTTAAACGGGTTCGCCGACTTCGATCCGCTGTTCTTCAACATCTCGCCCCTCGAAGCAATGGGCATAGATCCCCAGGAACGTCTATTTTTGCAGGCTGCCTGGGAGGCGGTCGAATCGGCAGGGTACTCACGAGCAAGACTGGCCCAGACCGTGGATGGCAATGTTGGTGTGTTTGCTGGCATTACCAAGACAGGATTTGATCGATATGCACGGGATTGGGCAAACCAGGGGGAAACCGCAGTGCCCAATACATCGTTCGGTTCAGTTGCCAATCGCGTCTCGTATTTGCTGAATCTCCACGGCCCCAGTATGCCGATCGACACGATGTGTTCCTCCTCTCTGACTGCCATCCATGAGGCCTGTCAGCACTTGCGTCAGGGGGATTGTGCCATGGCTCTGGCAGGTGGCGTTAATCTGTATCTCCATCCGTCCTCCTACGTGGGTCTATGTGCCCAATATATGCTGTCTAAAACTGGGCAATGTCGAAGTTTTGGAGACGGCGGCAATGGTTTTGTTCCAGGAGAAGGCGTCGGCGTAGTATTGTTGAAACCCTTGTCTGATGCTCTAGCGGACGGCGATCCTATTCATGCCGTCATTCGGGCCACCCAGGTTAATCATGGCGGTAAGACCAATGGCTATACCGTCCCCAACCCCAAAGCCCAAAGCGAGCTGATCAGACAGGCGCTGGACAATGCTGGTATTGATGCTCGCAGCGTCAGTTATGTGGAGGCCCATGGCACGGGTACGGAGTTGGGCGATCCCATTGAGGTGACCGGCCTGACCCAGGCGTTTCAAACGGATACTACAGACACCGGTTACTGTGCCTTGGGTTCGGTTAAGTCAAACATCGGTCACTTGGAGGCTGCTGCCGGGATTGCAGCGTTAACCAAGGTGGTTCTGCAGATGCGACACGGCGAACTGACTCCCAGTTTGCATGCAGAAACCTTGAATCCTAAGATCCCATTTCCAAAGACCCCGTTTAAGGTGCAGGTGCAGCCGGAGCCATGGGAACGGCCCCGGTTAAGGCTCGATGGTCCATTGAAAGAATATCCCTATGTGGCTGGCATCTCGTCGTTTGGAGCGGGTGGTTCTAACGCCCACGTGATCCTGGCTGAGCCCCCCAACAGAGTTGCGATCGCTAACGACGACGACAACAACGATCCTGTGATCATCGTCCTTTCTGCCAAAACGGAGGACAGTCTCTCCGCCTATGTCGAAAAGTTGTTGCACTTTTTGAGTCGGGCTGATGCTTCTGAGTCTCCGGCGTTACGCAATATCGCCTTCACTCTGCAAACGGGGCGTGATCCGATGGAGGAGCGGGTTGGTTTTATTGCCCGCACCAGGCACGAGCTGATCGAAAAGCTCCAGGGCTTTCTTGCCGTCGGGCCAGATCAGGTAAAGGACTGCGTGCGTGACTGTGTCGCTCGCGGCCACGATAGTTTGACACGACTGGCCCATGACGAGGACGCCCAGGAGATGATCCGAGCTTGGCACAGCAAGCGAAAGCTGTCTAAACTTCTGGATTTGTGGGTCAAGGGGATGCCCATAGACTGGGAGCAGCTCTATGGGCATCCCCGTCCAAACCGGGTCGTATTGCCCACCTATCCATTTCAGCAGGAACCCTATTGGATTCGCGTGGGTGTCTCCAAAGCTAATGAACGACAGAGTGTGCAGCCCCTGCATCCCCTGCTTCATCAGAATACGTCGGACCTGGATGGATTACGCTTCAGTTCAGTGTTCTTAGCCGACGCGCCCTATGTCGCAGACCATGTTGTGGGCGGTCAAAAGCTCCTGCCGGGCGTAGCCTGTTTGGAAATGGCACGGGCGGCGGTGGAGCAGATCAGCGGCCCATGTGAAGGTTTGTCAGTTCGGTCGATCAACCATGTTGTTTGGGCTCGACCAATTGTTGTGGCGGAGCATCCACAAACTTTGCATGTCGGCCTTTTGGACGAAGGGGAGGGCAAGGTACGGTTCGAAATCTACTCGTCATTAACGGATGATTCTCCTGTGCTGCATGGCCAGGGGGTTGCCATGCTCCAGGCTGTGAAGATGGAATCTGAGATGCCTGTGCTGGACTTGGATAGGCTCAAGGCGGAAGTTGTTAACGCGCCGCGATTCGATGCCGCCCAGTGCTATGCCACATTCCAATCCATGGGGGTGAATTACGGACCATCCCATCAAAGCCTGGTGGAACTGTTTGCTGACAGCAAGCACGTGTTGGCACGGCTGCAACTGCCTGATGCGGCATTAGCAACCAGCGACGCCTATCTACTGCATCCCAGTCTCTTAGACGGCGCGCTCCAGGCGGCGATTGGCTTGGCACTACAGGGGGGGCAGACGGTTGTCGCTGACAACCTGGCGGCAACCGTACCGTTTGCCCTGGATGAATTGCAGATCTTCGCCCCATGGGTGAACGACATGTGGGTCTGGATTCAGGTGAGTGAAGCGACATCCCCGTCAGCAGGAGGGCAGAAACTTGATTTCGAGCTGTGCGATGCCCATGGGCAGGTGTGTATTCGCATGAAAGGATTCACATTTCGCCCATTACCATCCGGTTCTTCTCACCCAGACGTAGCGAGTAGCCTGCTGCTTGCCTATCCTGAATGGCGCGAGCAATCCGTTATGGCTGCGGATCCCTCACCTAATTTTGAGCACCGTCATCTCCTGGTCTATGGCGTTGATGGGCTATCCGACGACGTTGTTCACGCTAAGTTACCAGGGGTTGCATGGCAACAGTTGCCGTTTGACCAAGACGATGTCGCAGCTGCTTTTGCAGGGGTCTCTACGCAAGTCTTTCGTTTAACGCAGGAGTTGTTGGCTAAGAAACCCACCCGTAGGGTGCTAGTGCAAATCTTGATTCCGTCCAAAGGGACAGGCAATCTGTTTAGTGGACTCGCGGGCTTGCTGCACACGGCTCGGTTAGAGAATCCCCTGTTTGCGGGTCAAGTGATTGAGGTCGATGTTCGAACATCGGCAGACACGTTGGTGCAGATTTTGGCTGAGAATGCCACTGGTCTGGAGGATGTCAGGATCCGATATGAGCGGGGTGTCCGGCGGACGATACATTGGTGCGAATTTGCATCGCCGATGCCGACAAAGCTATCGACTGTACCCTGGAAATCTGGAGGTGTTTATTGGATCACGGGGGGCATGGGCGGTCTGGGACGCCTCTTTGCCAAATATATTGCCACCGAAACGCAGGATGTCACGCTGATATTGACAGGCCGATCAGCCTTGGCTGCCGAGCAACGAGAATGGCTTGAAACCTTGAATGCCAATGGTGCCCGTGTGGACTATCGGCAGGCCGATATCAGCCTGGAAGCAGACGTTGAACGCTTGGCCCAGGAGATCGTCAGGGATTATGTGAAAATCGACGGTATTCTTCACGCGGCAGGGGTTTTACAGGACGCGTTCATACTTCAGAAACCGGTTGATGAGTTTCAGGAAGTCCTGTCCCCTAAGGTTGCCGGAGCCTGGAACCTGGATCGGGCAACGAGGCAACTGGATCTGGATTTCTTTGCTCTGTTTGCAGCGGGTGCGGGATTACTCGGCAATCCGGGCCAAAGTGATTATGCAACGGCCAACGCATTTTTAGACGCCTTTGCCCATTTCCGCAACGGGCGTGTTGAGCGCGGTGAGCGGAGTGGACGTACCGTCAGCATCGATTGGCCACTTTGGCAGGACGGTGGCATGAAGATGGTCGCCGCTGCCCAAGCGACGATGACAGATAAGCTGGGATTAACTTCCATGGCATCTGTGGTCGGGCTAGAGGCGTTTGAATGCATATTGGCATCGGGCAAAGGCCAGATGATGCCATTAACAGGCGACCTGTCACGGTTGCGATCGCTGCTTAAAGTTTCTGTTGAACCCGACAGGACCTTGGTTGAGGTTGACCATGGGTCGACAGCCAGGGTCGATGAATATTCTGAGCCAGAAGCGGTAGCCATCGATTACTTAAGACAATTGATTACCTCCGCACTCCATATACCGCCCCATCGCTTACGTCCGGACGAGTCATTTTCACAATTTGGCATTGATTCGATTGTGGTGATGAACCTGACCAATCAACTGGAGGAAACCTTCGGATCATTACCAAAGACACTCTTTTTCGAATATGACAACATTGGTTCGCTGGCACGATATTTTGTTGAAACCCATAGGGCAAAACTGACATCGGTCATTCGCGGAGACCGAATGGCAAAGGGCAGGACACAGGCGGCAACTACCGAGCCGTTGACAGCACTGACAACAACCGTCTCCACAGCGAACAGTATGTTGCGAACTCGACGGTATCGCTCCGCTGTGCAGGACACTAAACCTCAGGAAGCTCTTTCAAGCCGTGCCCTTGACATCGCTATTATTGGGTTGTCCGGGCGTTATCCCATGGCAGCCGATTTGAAAGCGTTCTGGGCCAATCTGCGGGACGGTCGCGATTGCATCACAGAAGTACCGCCTGAACGTTGGAACTGGAGGGACTATTACTCTGACGAATCCGGTAATGGTGCTGGCCACAGCAGTAAATGGGGAGGGTTCATCGACGATGTGGACAAGTTTGATCCCCAGTTTTTCAACATCTCGCCAAGGGTTGCTCCATTCATCGATCCGCAGGAACGGCTGATTCTAGAGGAGACCTGGAAGGCACTAGAGGATGCTGGATATCGTCCCCAGGATCTTCAAGCAAAGCTTGGTGAGGATACGGTTTCACCGGTCGGTGTCTATATCGGTTCGATGTATGGCGAATATCAGTTGCTGGGTGCAGAGTCGACGATGGTCGGTAAACCCGCAGCTTTTGCGGGCAATTTGGCCAGTATTGCCAATCGAGTCTCCTACGTCCTTAATCTCAACGGCCCCAGCATGATTGTGGACACGATGTGTTCCAGTTCACTCACTTGTGTGCACCTGGCTTGTCAGGATCTAAAGTCAGGTCGGACTGACCTGGGCATTGCTGGCGGGGTCAATCTCACCGTCCATCCCAATAAGTATCTGATGCTCAGTGGCGGTCAGTTTATTTCCACCCAGGGTCGATGCGAAAGCTTTGGCGAGGGCGGTGATGGTTATATCCCCAGTGAGGGTGTTGGCGTCGTATTGTTGAAACGTTTGGCTGATGCCCAGCGCGACGGAGACCACATTTACGGCGTGATCAAGGGCAGCGCTTTGAATCACGGTGGTCGCACCAACGGCTATAGCGTGCCGAACCCTAACGCGCAGAAGCGAGTGATTGTTCAAGCCCTAAACGAAGCGGGCATTGACCCCAGAGCCGTTAGCTACATTGAGGCCCATGGCACCGGAACTAAGCTTGGAGATCCAATTGAAATTGCAGGGTTGACCAAGGCATTTGGTCTGGAGCCTAACAATAGGCAATGTTGGATCGGGTCGGCAAAATCTAACATTGGCCATTGCGAGGCGGCGGCGGGTATTGCTGGCCTGACCAAGGTGTTATTGCAAATGCAGCATCAACAAATTGTGCCGTCGATTCACTCCAGTGTCCTGAATCCCCATATCGATTTTGCATCCACGCCCTTTGTCGTTAATCAGGAATTGCGCGATTGGCAGCCTGCCAATATTGACGGCAGGCCGATGAAGCGCATTGCTGGCATCTCATCTTTTGGTGCTGGCGGGTCTAATGCCCACCTGGTAATCGAAGAAGCCCCCAACGTATCCATTTCGCAACCGCTGGAGGATACCCCGAACGCGAATTTCAAGGCCGGTCAGCCTCCACGCGCCCTCATCTTGCTCTCGGCCAGAAGCGAGGAACAACTGCGCCAAGCGGCTCGCAACCTACGCGATTTTGTGACTGATCCATCACGCGCCTCCGATACTCAATTACATGACATCGCCTACACGCTGCAGGTAGGACGGGAACCTATGACGGAGCGTTTAGGTTTCGTGGTGGATTCCATGGGGGAGTTACGGGACCAACTTGAGATGTTTCTCAATAGTGCTTTGCCCGTGGAGGGGCAGCTTCGTGGCCGCGACGATCAGCAATTGTCGGATGGCTTCAAATCCTTGTCATCAAATTCGGCTAGTAACGCCATGGTTGATCGCTTCACTGGGGGGGGCGATGGGCAAGAAATCCTTCAACTTTGGGTTTGCGGACATGAATTTGACTGGACTAGACTCCACCGTGCCATCAGCCCAAGCCCCCGACGTATCAGCCTGCCGACGAGCCCTTTTACCCACCGTCGATATTGGGTTGAAAGACCCGGCACTCCATCTGGTGGTCCATGGCCAATGGCCGCCCAAGTCGCTATTCCACCGCGGACGGCACCATCACCAATGGCCGAGTTGACTGGACTTTCCCAACCATTGGCCACCCTTGATGGTATGGAGTCCCGCTTCATGACGGCGATGCCGAACAAGCCTAATCAACTCGTCGAATTGACGCCGTTATCGACTAATCCACAATTCTCCAGGAACGTTGTGTCCAGCGAGCAGTTGGCGACCGATGATGCCGAACCTATTAGACCGGCTGAATCTATCAGTGAGCCGGTCGCGGCACCACGTTCAGTGGCACCTCCATCGGAGCGTTCAGTGACTGAGCTTGAATCCCTCCAGAAAAAGCTGCTGACCAGTCTGGCTGAAACACTCTTTATGGGAGTGGATGAAATCGGGCTAGACAAGCCATTCATGGACTTGGGGCTTGATTCGATTGTGGCGGCGGAATGGATTCGGTATATCAACCAAGAGTTTGGTTTGGACATAGCGGCGGCAATCGTCTATGAGCATGGAACCCTTCGAAAGTTTACGGCATTCCTTGATAATGAAATAAGCGACCTGAGCCCTTCGATGTCCCCGTCACCCGTACCGTTGGCCGAACCAATGCCAGTTACCAGCCGCGAGACAGAGCCTATCGATGCAGCTGTTTTGGGGCAGCCCAGCGTGGTTCAGTCCCATGAATCAGAGACAGCGGCACCAGATTCTTTTACGGTCAACTCAGCGCATCATCGTTTGGAAACCTCCCATAAGCAGACGAGCGATATTGCCATTGTCGGCATGTCAGGGCGGTTTCCCGGTGGACCGGATCTGGATGCGTTCTGGCACCTGATTGAAAGGGGAGAAACTGCATTCTCTCCCCTTCCACGGGATCGAGATTGGGATTTGGAGGGGATTTATCACTCGACTCCGCACCCCAACAAAACCTACGTGCGCCGTGGAGGGTTTCTGCAGGGTATCGACTGCTTCGATCCATTGTTTTTTGAGATTTCGCCCAAAGAGGCGATGACGATGGATCCATGTGAACGTTTGTTTCTGGAGGAATCATGGCGGGCGATTGAGGATGCCGGCATTGACCCCAAGAGTCTTTCTGGGTGTCGATGGGGTGTGTTTTGCGGCAACGGCGGTGATTACTCGCTGCGGCTAAAAGAGGTCTTGGGATTCTCGCCCCATGTTACCCTCTCCCAGGTTCCAGCCCGAGTTGCACACTGTCTGGACTTGAATGGACCTTGCCAATCGGTGGATGCTGGCTGCGCCTCTTCCCTCCTGGCGATTGCACAAGCTTGCGATCAACTGGTGATGCACCGATGTGAAGCCGCGATCGCAGGCGGGGCATTGCTCCACTCAACCCCCAATCTTCTGATCAGTGCTTGTCAGATCGAGCTGCTTTCAGCGGCTGAGACCGGTCACGCATTGGACGCGCAGGCTAACGGCATGATGCCCGCTGAAGCAGTCAGTGTCGTTGTTTTGAAGCGGTTGGCCGACGCGTTAGCTGATGGGGACCGCATTCACGGTGTAATTGAGGGTTGGGGCAGTAACCATAATGGTAAGACAAATGGCATGGTTACCCCAAACGCAGATGCTGAGGTGGCTTTATTGGAAGACGTCTATACTCGCTTCGGCATTGATCCTCAAACCGTTACGCTCATGGAGGCTAATGCGTCCGGTATGCCGTTGGCGGACACAGTTGAGGCTCACGCTCTGACTCGTATTTTTGGAGGCGCTACTACGAAACGCCAGCAGCCTTGTGTTCTGGGGACGGTAGAAAATAATGTCGGGCATGCGTTTCATGCTTCGGGCATGAGCCACCTCATGAAGACGTTACTCGCGATGCGGTATCAGCGAATTCCAGGCACGCCAAACGTGCGAAGACCATCAGACTCATTAGACCTGGAGAATAGCCCCTTCTCGATTATCCAAGAAACCCTCCCTTGGGAGGTTGAACCTGGGCAGTTACGCAGAGCAGCCATCAATTCGTTTGGAGCCACCGGAACCAACGTGCATTTGGTGCTTTCTGAATCTCCTGCGGTGGCAGCGGCGGCAGAGCCAATTTCAGTTCGCAGTGGGCCTGTGCTGATTCCGTTGTCTGCTCGCACTGCTTCTGGCCTGCGGCAGCGATGTTGCGATCTTCAGCATTGGCTGGATTCATCCTCAGAGGGTCTGAACTGTGATTTGCAACGTCTCTCCGCAAACCTATTGATGTACCGGTCGCACTTTGAGGAACGCTGTGCCATTGTGGTCAGCGATGTTGCCACGTTGCGAACACAGTTATCTCGCATCGGCGATGGCCATCCGATCGAAAAGGGCTTTCTTGGCAGGGTGGACGCCTCCAGTCCTTTGAGCCCTGCCTTGTCCACACTTGCGGCTGCCACCGTTAAAGGCCTCCAGGCACCGTTGCAACCAACGGAAGAAGACCTAATAGTCCTGGCGGATCTCTATACGAAAGGCGTTAACCTGGACATGTCAGCTTGTTTTACAGCGGCAGAGCAGGCTGTCTTGTCACTACCTGGATATCCATTTGAAAAACGTCGATGTTGGGTATCCGGCACCGGCTCAGGCGAAACATCCCAGGGTGTACAGAAGATTACAAAATCCAAGCCTACAGCTGAGATTGTTGAGCATCTAAAAGCTTTTGTGGGTGAGTTGACCGGCCTGTCACCGGATGAGATTGAGAGTGGAAAACCGCTTAGTGCTTACGGTGTGGACTCATTGATGGGCATGCGTTTACTAAATCGAATTAATGCCTTCTCTAGCGAGGACTTCGATGCATCACTTTTGCAGAATAGCAGCCTAGATGAAATGGCGGCGACAATTCAGACAGGATCTCAATGGAATGGTGACGAAGTACCCTCAAGCCTATCACCCTTACGGACTTCGGGCATTGAGCGACCTTGCCCGGCATTTATTGAGCGGCTAGAGTTGGCGATTTCACCTGGAACGGAGGTGATAAACACCGGCAACGGTGAGGCCCAGTTAGAACATTTAATACAACATGGGGTCGGTGTCTGGTCAGTGAATGGACGGCTATGCTTCGAGTTCCTCAAGGGCACGCAAACGCGCGAGTCGGTTCAAAGTCTCTTGAGTCATCCTCGCTCACTGCTGTCGCTACTCACGGAAGGTGTTGGCTATTATCCGACCAGTCAAATGCAGCGATTTGCACTGGATGCCTCTGAAGTTCACGGGAAGACCGCTCTCAATATTGGCCAGGCATTTTGGATCGATAGTCCTGTCAATATGGAATTGCTCCGCCGGGCTTTCAACGAGATGACGCAACATCATGCCATTTTACGCACTGGCATTCGACGCGCAGGCGAGCAATGGGTTCAAGTTGTGTACGAGAGAAACGAAGTCGACTGTCAGGAAGAGCTTTGGCCTGATGTCGAAGATCAAGCAACCTTCCTTGACGCTCTAGAGACATTTCAGCTAGAGCAGATTGGTGCAGGGTTTGATGCTGCTCAGACAACCTTGCTAGACCTGTTCGTGGTATATAACGGGAAGGATTTGGGGGCAATCTATTTCCAAACGCATCATTTTCATGCCGATGGATTCACGTTATTCCTCCTTCAGCAGGAACTGTATCAGCGGTATCGAGCTCTGGTGGAAGGAGCAGATTGGACACCTCCCACACTGCGAGCTGAATATGCGCACTTTTCGCTCTCTCTATTTGAGTCGGCTAATGCCGAGAATACGCAATTTTGGCAGGACTACCTGAACAGACAAGCCCATGGGCCAATGTTGCGGGACCGGGCGGAGTATTTAGAAAGCGTATCCCCGAAAGCTGGTGTCTTAACCATCGATACTTCGATAGACCTCTTGGACGGTGCCCGACGATTCAGGGGCACCCTGACACAAATGGTCGCCTGTGCGGTTGGCGTGCTCATGTACCGCCTGACGGGGCAAAATATGGTAGTGCAAATGGTTTACAATTTGCGCGATCGCTACGAGTTTGAGAATGTTTTCGGAGACTTTTCATCATCGGCACCCTTAACGCTGGATATCCAATCAACCATGACGCTCCGTGATGTCTTTGCATGCTATAGCCAGGCATCCTTGGAACTCCAGATGCACAAGCGATTTGATTTCATGGACGTGATTGGTCAGTTGGGTAGCTCAGGAAAGTGGAGTGGTATCTCCATCGACAGCAATGATCGAGACGCCCTCTGTCAGGTAACGGACTTTGCCGAGCGAATGATTGACATGCCGCTGGAGGAGCGTGACCCTGTTGGCCCCTTGGTCGTATGTCTAGTGAAAACGGCAGGACAACTAACTCTGCAGCTTTTGTACGACAAAACCCTGTTGTCGTCTCACACCATCGAATTGTTTGGTGAAGCCATGCAAAACCTGCTGGTGAAGATGATAAACGAACCGGAGTTTCGGGTTCTAGATTTCCAACCCTCGCCCGAATTACTACAGAGATTAGACCTACAGCTTTAGGGTTATTGGTAGGTAAGCGTCCCCTGAGCGAAGTCGAAGGGGATGCTGGCTAGGAGTGTTGGCCTAACTCCGAAGGAGACTAACTCCGAAGGAGACGCTTCGCTCAGCCAACGGTGTCGGTGGAACAGTTACTATTTGCAGTATTTACAGCGAGTGTCTAAAAAATAAAGGCTGCATCTCTCTTTTAATCTAAAAATGACATCTCGTAGTCTGGTGGCTCCACCATAGAGGCAAAAATTGAGGCGCGCGTTGGGTCAAATCTCAATTGGCCCAATTCTTGATTGTTATCGAGCCATGACTGAATTAGCTGAATTTCCCCTGCAATATCTTCATCCATCTGATGATTCAACGGGGACGAGATTTGTGACATCGCCTCGTCTCTGGTCTGGCAGGCATTAGCTACCAGGGCATTCCATTGTGGATCTTCAATCGGCTCAATATGTACCTGCTTGAACTGGCGATAAGCCTGAATATACTCCTCAAGAAAGGGTCGATAAGGTTCCTTATGTCGCATGTCATTAAAGAAGTGCCGTTTGACGGTGTGCAGCCATGCCGGACGTTTGTCAGGTTCTTTGATGCTACATTGCAACAGATAGGCAAAGCTGACGATGAAATTCTTGAACTGCCGATTTACTTTCCCAATTAATCTATCGACACCTGTCACCGCATACTCTCCCCTCAGGCGGTACTTGAACGCATTGTTTGGGAAGGCATAGTAGAACATCAAGTCCTGTATCGATTTGCAATCTTGAGGTTTGTAATCAATACCAAGCAATCTCGCCACATCATCGTTGTAAAAGCCGTAGTAAACCAGATGGTCATGCCGACGAGGCTCGCTATCACCAAAATAATGCTTGTTATAGCTTGTGATGCGAGCATCTAAATTGCGATGGATGTGATAGTGAAAACCCGGTTGAGTAACAAGCTTGTGAATAAACAATCCCTGCATTTCTATAATATTCGCTAACCCCCCACTGTATGGTCGCGTATAGCCAAGCATGTAGATATTGTTCAGCGTCTTTGGGATCACTCCCATAAAGTTATCGCGATATTGATATTGATAGGGGTCTGCTCCGTCAACCATAATGGTGGGCAGCCTTGGTGCTTCCGTATCGCCCTTGATGTAATGATCGAAAGCTCTTTCAATCCCAGCGTAGGTAATCGTTTTCTTTTCAAAATCGATTGGGGTATCTTTGGGGACAACAATGGCGCGGCCCGTATGCAACCACATGCAAATGTCATTCAAAAAATAGCCCTTTGAAAATGCATCGGGCAAATTGTCGCTAAAATTGCGGCAATATTCATCAATGGGCCAGTATTTTATGGCAACGGCACCACTGGCTGGACGTGACTCGCTGGTGTTCCAACTATCGTCCCGTAGGCTGACTGGAAATTGATCGCCGATCAAAATAGGAATTCCAGTACCAGCGGTTGCACCGTAAACGATGTCAGCGTAATGACGATTGGAGAAGTAGCGAAAATTTTGAAACTCCAGTTGATCTAAGGTGTGGGTCGTTTCAAACGCTGGCACGACCTTATCCCGTGGGTGAAACCCATTCGTGCGAATGATCACCTTCGCATCATGGGGAATTAAATGGGAAATCATCAGGTTGGCAGAATCTCCCATTGTGTCAAACACAAACGTCTTATTTGGTGCGTTGTAATCGGTGGTGGTGAGGTGTGAAAAGATGGCTCGACTAAACCCAGTTGCGAAGACCACATGCCGTGCGTTAATCGTAGTGCCACTCTGGGTATATACAACGCTGTGATCGGCAAAGTTATCGACCCTGGTCACAATGTCTCGGATAACTCTTTCTCCGTAGTGCTTCTGCCACTTCTGATGCATTTCATAATACTGAGTAGCACAAGGGTAATGATCCCTTTGGAATTCATCTACGAGGTCAAACGAGTAAAAGCTTGTTAAGTAACTGGAAACTAGATCAAAGTCTAATCTTCCACTCTTATTAAGACGGTCCCAGACGCTGTTGCCATCGGCTGAGATTATCCTAAAGTCTATACCTGTGGAGATCAGTTCGCGGATCAATGGAATCGCACTGAAGCCAAAGCCTACAACCACTACATCGGCCATAATTCATGCTCCTGATAATCCGGATTTTTGGTGAGATGTAACACGTTCAGGTGTTTAGATTCAAGATATATCCTTAGATTGCAATCTCGACAACCGTCAGGCCTGCCATTCCATGAACATCTTTGTTTACAGGGAATTATACAGTTTTTAGATTTGGTAGTAATAAGGGCACCTCTATTTATTAGGCTTCTGAAAAATCGAGTCTCATCTGAGACTGTTATCCTCCCCTTTTTTTAGATGTTGAAGGGTTCCAAACGGACAAAATCTGTTCATGGGGGCTGTTTTAGAGCT